>JAZNES010000031.1:0-3078 GCA_045588755.1 Eubacteriales bacterium
GAAATATAAAAAAGAATGCCCACCCGAATTCGGGTGGGCGCCTTATATTTATTTTAGTTCTTCAAAATCAGATGCGGGGTGCTTGCACCAAGGACATATAAAATCCTCGGGAAGCTCTTCGCCTTCATAAACGTAGCCACATATCTTACACACGTATCCTTTTTTCTTTGCAGCATTGGGGCGAGGCTTTACGTTCTTATGATAATAAGCATAGGTCATGCTTTCGTCCTTTGAAATGTTCTGAGCCTCTGTAAGAGTACAAACGAACATTCCGTGGCTATCCATATCAACGTATTCCTCTACTTGAAGTGATATGAAAGAATTTATATATTCTGACAATACCGCAAGTCCGTTCTCCGAACGGAAAAAGCTTTGGTTCTCAAATTTATCACAATCTCTGCCGCTTCGAAATCCAAAGTTCTCAAAAACAGAGAAGGGAGCATTGACAGAAAGTACGTTGACGTTCATTTTTGTGGTTCTTCTTATAATTTCGTGAGAATAGTTCTTTTTGTCTATAACAACGGCAACTCTGTTTGGAGTATTGGTGACTTGCATTACAGAGTTTACAATACATCCATTGTCCTTTGTGCCGTCGTGTGAGGTTATAACGTATAAGCCGTAGCCAATATTGAAAAGAGCAGTAATATCTAGTTTAGTATTTTCCATAACTATACCTCCAAGTGATCTATTAATTGAATTTTAACACAATTTGAGGCAATAGTCAAGAATTTATATGCCATATCTTCCCGAAGAATTTAGAGAGGCTTCTATTCTCAAAAGTCTGTTATATTTTGCAACCCTTTCACTTCGGCATGGAGCACCTGTTTTTATAAAAGGTGAGTTTACAGCGACCGATATATCAGCTATAGTTGTATCTTCAGTTTCTCCCGAACGGTGAGAAATAATAAATTTATATCCCGCGCTCTTGGCTCTGTGAATAACGTCAAGCGTTTCGGAAAGTGTACCGATCTGATTAGGCTTGATAAGAATTGAATTTGCCGCTCCTTTTGAAATACCTTCGTTAAGACGTTTCGTATTAGTTACAAAAAGATCATCACCGACGAGCATTATCTTATTTCCTAAACTGTTGGTAATATCATGCCAAGCGTCAAAATCTCTTTGGTCAAGTGCATCTTCGATAGACATTATCGGATACTTCGCGCAAATCTCTTGCCAATATTTTATAAGCTCATCTTTGCTATACCCTTTTTTAGTTTTTGGCATAAGATACGCGCCGTCTTTTTCGTACCATTCGGAAGCTGCGGCATCAAGTGCGATCTTTACTTCTTCAGTGTTGTATCCGGCGCGCCCGATAGCTTCGATTATAAGCTCTATTGCTTGCTCGTCGTTTTCAAGATCGGGGGCAAAGCCTCCCTCGTCACCTACTGTCGTTAGCATTCCTTTTTCTCTTAGTAATTTACCAAGCGCGTGATATATCTCGCTCCCTGCACGTATTGCCTCAGAAAAGCGTTCAAGCCCTATAGGCACTATCATAAATTCTTGTATTTCAACGTTATTTGAGGCATGAGCACCACCATTGAGTATATTCATCATAGGAACAGGCAATCTGTACGAATTTATTCCACCTAAATATCTGTAAAGCGGAATGTGATACCAATTTGCCGCCGCTCTCGCAGATGCCAATGAAACGGCAAGCAGGGCATTTGCGCCTAATTTTGATTTATTATCAGTTCCGTCAAGTGAGATCAATACTTTATCAAGCTCGTATTGCTCTGCCGCCGAGATACCGCATATGGCAGGAGATATTGTTTTGCATATCCCGCATACAGCATCAATTACACCTTTACCGTTAAATCGCTTGGCGTTTTGATCTCTTTTTTCGTGCGCCTCATAGATTCCGGTAGAAGCCCCCGAGGGAACACTTGCAACACCGACCGTTCCATCAGAAAGGAAAACGGTAGCTTCAACGGTAGGAAAGCCTCTTGAATCAAGTATTTCACGGGCACAGCATTTTATAATTTGTGGTTTGTTCATTATCTACCCTCTTTTCACAATCAAAAATATTACGGTTTTAGTATTGACTGTAAAATAGGGAAATATGCCAAAGCGTACAAAAACAGGCTACGGAATTTCCCGTAGCCTGTTGACATATTATTTAATTACTCTGTAAGAAGAAATGAATCTGTCTTTGAGAATCGCCTTAAGGTCGTTCATCTGGGACTCGGTAATATCTTCTGTGAGAACTGCAGATATGCCGTCTTTATGGACGGATCTAACAGCCTTCAATTGCTCTGCATCTCCTTTGAAGATAACAACTCTTGAACAGCTATAATTGCTAAAGCAATCGAAATCGCTGTCACAGGCATCTGTCCAAGCTATTCTCTTGGCATCTTCGGTCTTAGTTGACATAATATCAATTATATCGGCAACGACGGCACTCGCAGTTGGCAATTTACCTGCTCCCGGACCGTAGAACATTACCTGGCCTACCATATCGGCGGTTACGAGAATGCCGTTGAAAACGTCATTTATTCCCGAGATAGGATTGCCTAAGGACACCATATGAGGCGCAACGTAAGCAATAAGCTTTCCGTTCTTTACAGAGGTATATCCTATAAGCTTGATCGCATAGCCAAGCTCACGCGCAAACTGAGTATCGAGCAGGGTGATCTTGGAAATACCTTCTGTGTGTATAGACTTAGGATCTATCAGCTTGCCTGACGCTAAAGCTGCAAGGATTACTATCTTTCTTGCCGCATCTATACCGTCAACGTCGGCTGAAGGATTAGCCTCTGCATATCCAAGCTGCTGAGCCTCCTTAAGAGCGCTTTCAAAGGAAGCTCCGTTATCGCGCATCTGTGTAAGGATATAGTTGGTAGTTCCGTTAAGAATACCGCAAATGCGAGTAATATTGTTAGATGCAAGATCGTTAATAATAGGACGTATAATGGGGATACCTCCGCCAACACTCGCCTCAAACAGATATCTTACTCCATTTTCAAATGCGGTCTTGCAAAGCTCTGTTCCGAAATTTGAAACTACCTCTTTATTAGAGGTAACGACGTGCTTTCCTGCGCGAAGACAAGCGAGTGAAAAATCGTAAGCGGGGTGAGATCC
>JAZNES010000032.1:0-7400 GCA_045588755.1 Eubacteriales bacterium
CTCATAGCGGGAGTTATCCTGTCGGAGATATTTCCCGTGAGCGCACTTGGAGGAGAATATTTCTTTTGCTCGGAGCCTTTTTCTTCCTGGTCAAAAAGGCGGTGTGAGTCCTCTTCGCCATCGAGCTTGCGGCTTTCGGGAAGAAGCCTTGAGACCGAGATCTTTGCGGGAAGCTTACAGAGCTTTTTGTAGGGATATTCGAAAGAGAATCTCTTTGCAAGTATCTTTTCGGATTGGTCGGATCTGTCATCGGCTTTATCAGAAAATGTCGGTAGCTCGATGTCTTCACTTCGGGTCGTCGGTTCAAGTGCTTTATTGCGAGGTATGAAATTGATATTACAGAATTCGGGAGAATTTTCGGGGTCTATTGCCATCAGTATCCATTCGAGGAAGGAGTTCGAGGAGCAAACGGCGTATCTGTTTCGTACGCTTCTTTTATATGCCGCTTTTTCAAGGAGCTTATCCTTGGGCGTTCTTGAAGAAGCACTCACGAAAAGTCGCTCTCTTGCTCTTGTGAGCGCGACGTAAAGTATTCTCATTTCCTCTTCTGTCTGCGAGTCGGTTATGACTCTCGTTATAGCCTCTCTCATAGGAGTTGCCATTCTTGCCATGCCCGTCGTGTCGGCAAGCTTCATTGCGATACCGAGAGAGGAGTGAATAGCAAGGCTCTCTCTTGTGTCCTGCATATTAAATTTCGCTCCTGCGTTACACAAAAAGCAGATAGGAAATTCAAGTCCCTTTGACTGATGTACAGTCATAAACGTGACCTTGTTCTGGACTACGTCTGCCGAGGCTGACTCTATCGTTTTCTTTTCGTTTATCATACTGTCGATATACGCGATAAAGCTATAAAGCCCTTTGAATGACGAAGCCTCGTATTTTCTCGCGTACTCATAAAGTCTCATAAGATTGTTTCCGTCGTCGCAGTTTACAAGACCGTTATTTGCAAAAAGCTCGGTGGAGAAAAGATACTGCAGAAGCTTATCTACGGGAGAAGAGGCGGCAAAGCTTCTGAATTCGTTAAGCTTTTCGTCAAATCTCACACACTTGTGGGCGAGCTCGTTATCTTTGCTCTTATACTCGCACAGTGCGTCGTAAAGAGAGAGGGCAAGATCGCACCCTGAACGTATCTCGATAAGCTCGTCCATAGAAAAATTGAAGAAGGGAGAGCGGAGCAATCCTGCAAGATAGATATCCTTCTGAGGATTGTCTATTGCATTGAGAAGGCAGAGAACGAGCAGAACGTCGGGATTTTCGAAATAGTGGGCGTCGGTATTATCCGAGCAGTCTATTCCAAGATCGAAAAGTGCCTTTCGCATATATTCACCCGTTGATTTCGCGCGGAAGAGTATCGCGATATCGTGGGGCTTTATTCTTTCTCCGTTTGCCTTCTTTTCGAAATGTATAAGCTCGTAGATGCGTTTTGCAACGTATCTTGCTTCTACCATTTTAAGCTCTTCTTCCTCTTGGTCGGAGGGAAGCGTATCTTCGTCTGTATTATCGTCGCTTTTTTGATCTTCGTCCGGAAGTATGATACTGACCTCGGCAGGAAGCTCGGGCAGCACTCTGTTCTCGGATCTCTTTGAGAAAACGAGGTCGTCTTCTTTTGTATAGTCTATACTCTCGGTGCAGACCGAAAAGATGAAGGAGCATACTGCGTTTGTGAAGTCTATGACGGGCTTATCACATCTGAAATTGTTTGACATAAAGACAGAGGCGTTTTCGGAATCTGTCGGTCCTCTGAATATGTCGGGAAAGCTTTTTCTGTAAGATGCAAACACAAGAGGCTCTGCACCTCTGAAGCTGTAAATGCTCTGTTTTATATCTCCGACCATAAATCTCGTGGTCGTCTTTGATATAGCCTTGAATATAAGGTCCTGAACTCTGTCGACGTCCTGATATTCGTCTATGTATATTTCAGAATACTGCGAGGAATATTCAAGTGCGGTAGCAGTCGGTTCTCCGTCGGCGTCGACGAGAAGCTTCATCGCAAAGCGTCTGATGTCGGCAAAGGAATAGAAATTTTTAATTCTTTTTTCCTCGTTAAAGCGCGCCTCAAAATCACAGAGAAGATCGTATAATCCAAGAGTTATCCCCGAGGTCTCCTTCATAGCGGCCGTTATATCCTCGGGGCAGAGAGAAAAAGAGCTCTTCGATATCTCTTTAAGCTTATCGGACAAGGCTTTTCTCGCCGCGCAGGCTCTTTCGGTTATCTCGGATTTGAACTCGGCCTTGAGTGAGCCGAGTCTTTGAGGTAAATAAGAAAGCACTGCAACCCGACAGTTCTTATAGCTCGATCTTTCAAGCAGATCGATAAGTGACTCAAAGAACTGCAGATCGTGCTCAAAGGAGGGATAATATGCCTTTTTGATCTCGGGTATATTAAGGCTTTTGAGGTCCTCGTAATTTTTCTTCAATACGTGATAAAAGTATTTCAGTTCACTTAAAACGCTTTGTCTTAGTGATATACCGAATACCGTATCGAAGAAATCAAGCTCTGCCTGTTGCGCGGTCTTATCGGCGCTCTTTTTTAGGAATTCTATTCCATCGGGGAAGGACTCGGTGTTCGAATAGAGTGAAAGCAGGACGTTCGAGAGATTGTCCGAATTGCGAAGACCTACAAAACAATTTGATATTGCCGATATATCTTCCGAACGCGTCTTGTAGAATGCGTCAACAGTATCCTCCATAACGCTTTTGGCGAGGAGGTCTATCTCGATCGTGTCTGCCGTCTTGAAGGAGGGCGATATGCCGAGCTTATCAAAATTTGAGCGAACGGCATCAAGATAGAAGGAGTCTATTGTACATATTTTCGCACTTGAAAGCTTGACGAGCTGTTCACTAAGATGTCGGTTTTTCGGGTCGTTTGCCAGAGCCTCGTTGACTGCCGAGAATATCCTCTGGCGCAGCTCTGCCGCGGCGGCTCTTGTGAAGGTAACGATGAGCATTTTTGAAATGTCTGCGGGCTCGTCCTTGTCGGTGAGTGCTCTTATTATCCTTTCGGTAAGCGCTGCCGTTTTGCCCGAGCCTGCCGCCGCTGAAACAAGGAGAGTTTTTCCACGGGTTTCTATTGCGGCTTTTTGAGCATCTGTCCAATTTCTTGCCATGGTCTGTCTCCTTTCGTTATTTCAGTTCTCTGCGGCATACGGGCTTCATAGCGCAGTATACGCAGGGAGAATTCTTCTTATCTGCCGTCGGGTTCGCGTCGGCATTTCCCGATATCATCTCATGAGCGATATCTGATATCGTTGTTTCGATCGTTGCTTGAAGCTCCTCGAATTTTTCAAGCGTTGCCAAGGATCTTCCGCTAAGCTCGCCTGTGGTTTTTTTCTTCTTTATACCTGCCAAGAATTTCGGCGAGAGGTCGCTGTTCATTGCCTTGAGTATTTCCTCATCGTTGATAAGCAGACCGCTTCTGCTAAGCTCGTTACCCGCTTTTTCCATAACGCTGTCGGCGGCCTCATACGAGGAAAGCTCTATCATGGGGATATTAGAGGACAGATATATCACACCTGCAGGAAGAGCATTGCACTTTCCGAGCCTTTGATTGAATTCTTCGTTTTTGTTATTTATAAGTGTGAAGAGATAGAGAAGCATTTGGATATTGAGTCCCTCTTTTACGTCCTCAAGGGAGAATTCCTTGCTTCCCGTTTTATAGTCGATAACTCTCAGATATACCTCGCCGTCCTCTTTCCTGAAAACGTCTACTCGGTCGATTATTCCAAAAAAGACTACCTTTCGTCCGTCCTTCAGAGTAAGCTCCCAAGAGGAAGGATTTCCGTCTTTTCCGTTCGTGGAAAGCTCAAAGAACTCGGGGCGGAATGAGGAGTGCTTGAATTCTTCGATGATATTGGCGATAAGCACCAAGGAAAGATTATAAAGCTTCTTGAAAAGATGAGAAAGTCGGGCTGTCGCGTCAACTCCTTTAGGAGTTATTTTTGATACGTAATCGTTGACTACCGCTTTTGCCATATCTTCAAGCTTTTTTGTCGGTATATCGGTATCTATGCCGTTTTCTCCCACGATATTGCAAAGAAGCTTCTCAAGGATATAGTGTACGAAGCTTCCTATGTCGTTTGCCTTGAAGCGCGAGATATGCTCCTCCCTCAGAGAAAGCGCATACTGACAGTAATAGTTGAAATGGCAGTTCCTGAATTTATCTATCTTTGATTGCGACAGATAAAGGTCTTTTCCGAAAACGGTTTCTACAGAGCTTTTATCTACCTTGCACCTTGTATCCGATATGGGACGGGTAAGGGCTTGCGTAAGCTTTCCCGCCTTATCCGCATAGCTGTAAAGCGCCATCTCACTTTCTGTCCGGGGCTCGTCCGAAATATATGTAAGTGCTCCTTCAAAGGTGGGAGTAAGCTCTAAAAGATCGCGGTTGTCATAATGTCTTACTCTGTTCTCAAAAAGCTTTTGCGCCTTTATAAAGGGCAGAGAGGGCATAGCCTTACTTCCGTCGGAGGAGGTAGTGTACGTTGACATATAAAGACACTCGCTTGGGAGCTCGACGGCACGTTTGACGTACATAAGCTCGTCGGAGGAAGCAAATTCGCTTTTTGAGGAAAGCTCGATACCAATTTCGGCAAGAAGTGATTTTTCGGAAAGCGAAAGAATTCCTCTGTCCGAGACTGAAGCGGGGAATACTCCCTCGCAAAGTCCGAGCAAGAGGGCGCAACGGGGAGTATTGGCGCGGAGCATTGAAGCCGAGCCTATTACGACCTCGTCTGCAGAAGTGGGAATAGTACCCATATCGGTATTTGAGAAGAGCATTGAAAGAAGGGTATAAAATTCCGAAAGAGCGATATCGTTCGAATCGGCGTTCTCCTCAAACGCCTCGATAAGCTCGCCAAGGCTGTCGCAGGTGAGCGCAAAGAGCCTTGAATATTCGTCCGAAGCGCGTGAATTGCCAAGCTTGCCTTCTTTCTCTGAAAGCTCGGCAAGGTGTTCTTCAATATTACAACTAACGAGAAAATCATATACGGCTCTGCACTTTTCTCCGAGCCCATCGGCACTTTCAAGCGCGTCAAAGAAGGGAGTTAAAAAGTCAACGAGCTTTTCTCGTATAGAATTGGCGGCAGGAAGTATAGTTTTTGCGCGGTCGCTTGTCTTTTCGACGTATCCGTCGGGGTTCATATCGAATTCTCCCGATGCAAAGCGAGAGCCTCTTATCTGCCACGTGGTGACGTATTGCTCAAAAAGGTCGACCGAGCGCGGATCAAAGCCGTAAAGCCCCGTTTTCAGATGGGATATCACGTCCTCGGTTCGCCAATTGTAAAGCTTTATTTTTAGCGCCGACAGTATAAATTTTACGATAGGAGTCTTCGACAGGTCGGTCTTTTCGGAGAAATAAAAGGGAATATCGGCTCTTTCAAACGCGGGCTCGATAATTCCTCGGTAGTGTTCGGCATCTCTTGCTATGACGACGATATCACGGCATCTGTATCCCTTTCGCAACAGGGAGAGAACGGCACGTGCCGCGGCATCTGCCTCGGCATAGGGCGAAGAGCAGACGTTGAGATATATTGAGCTGTCGTCCTGCGGTCTCTCGGGGATTTCCATAGGAGTCCAAAGGCTATCCGCAAGGTATTTTATAGCGGGGTCTTGCGTGCTGTCGTCTTCAAGGCACACGTATGTAGGCTCGCTGTGCTTATTAGCACATTTTACAAGCCTTTTTTCAGCATCGGAGATGCTTTCGGTATATATATCGTTCTCATTCGGATAAGAAAGCGAAAGTGTAACGGTGACGTTATCGGCAGAGGCAAAAATATCCTCTATTACCCGATACTCTGCCGCGGTAAAGGAGGTGAACGAGTCTATATAAACGTTTGAACCCTTGAAAAAGTCATGCTCGGAAAGGGTAAGATGAAGCTTTGATATATCGTCCGCGGCATCGCTGAAGGACTGAGATATAAGGCTGTCAAAGACCGAGTATACGGTCGAGATATCCTTCATTTTTTGAGCGAGCGGAAGCTCAGGGGAGAGCTTGTTCGCCGCCTTTTCAAGCTCGCTCGGTTTAATGCATGCCGCCTTGAATTCTCCTATTGCCGAGAGCATCATCTCGCAAACAGAAGGGTCGTTGGTCGAAATGTTTCCGTACGTTTGGAGGAAGGGTGAGGCTTCTCGCAGAGCCTCCCACATAAGACAGTAACGAAGGGGCGAAGTTATATAGTTATATTCAAGACCGCCGTATTCTCGGCAGACTCTGTTATAAAGACGTGAAAAATTGAGTATCTCCAAGCTAAGCTGGGCACTTGCGGGAAGGGTACGGAGTGCGATACGCTCGCTCTCTACGGCAAATTGCTCGGGAACGAGCAAAAAAGATCTCTTGCCAAGCTCGGCGTCCTTTGAGATCGCTTCCATAAGATATTTGGATTTTGAGGCGGGAGATCTTCCGTAAATAAATTTTATCATATGCCCTCCTTGTTAAAGTGTCAGTATATAAAGGTGAGTCTGTCTGAATGCGTATTGAAGAGTTTCTTTTTCAGAGTGAAAAAGTAATGATTTCTTACCATAACGGTATTGTCGTTTTCCCGTCGCAGAGCAAGGAAATATCTTCCCGAATCTCCAATGCCCTTCGGGGAAAAGTAATAAGGTGAAACTATAATTACAAAAGCATTTTTCTCTTTTGAAATATCTGAGATCATTTTTCTGAAATACGATCTTTTCGAAAATGCTTTTGGACTCGGAAATAGAACGGTTATCTTTTTTTTCGCAAGAAGACGGCGCATTTTTGAATTGAGCTTTTTTCTGGCAAAAAGGCTTGCAACGATAGCGATATATGAAAAAATTATAGTTATCGGCGCGATTATCGCCATAGCTCCTGCGATTATCAAAAAAACGGCGCTTGATTGAATAAATGCCCATATGAATGAGAGCACCTTCAGGGAAGTGGTTACGAAGGTGTATTTCCTGATAAGATAAATAAGCCGCTGATAATATCCGAAGACAGACCTGCTTTTGAGCCTGCCGAAAAGAAAGCGCGTATAGTTTTTTTCTTCGAAAAGCTCTTGCTTACGGGCAGTCCTCGCAAAAAAATATTGCCAGCCCTTATCTCCTTTGGACCTGCCTGAGCCGCTCGCTTTTAATCTCTCTTGCAGGAGAAAGATCTCGGCTTTGAGCCGTCTGTTTTCATCTTTTAGTCTTCTTATGATCTTTTCGTTATCGCGCGGTTCTTTTTGTGGCATAAGGGACTCCTTGTGCATTACAATCATTATATCAAATATGTTGCCAAAAAACAAGTAAAATATATCTATAAATTTTTTCTGTTTTCGGTAAGAATTATTTGTTTCTTCAAAAAACCGTCACATATCGGGGTTATACTGTATGCAGTAATATAGAGGAGGGTTGATTTATATGCAAGAAAACAACTCTGATAAAAATAATTTTTTTGAAGG
>JAZNES010000033.1:0-3381 GCA_045588755.1 Eubacteriales bacterium
TCCTTCTAAAATCTTCTCTAACATTATAATACAAAGGCTACTCTTTGTCAAGTTATAAGCAATAAAAAAGCAAAGGACGAACCGGCGTCCTTTGCTTTTTTATTTAGATATCGGTAGCGACTGCTATCTGCTTTTCGGCAGATTCAAATGCCGCCTCGATGACCTTCATTACACGAAGTGCAGATTCGGGCTTGATAAGAAGCTCCTCTCCCTCGATAGCTGCGATAAACTGCTCGTAAACGGGGTCAAGATTATCCACTACGTCAGTAGGCTCGGTGAGGATTATCTCCTCAACGGTGGATGGATCTCTCGGAGCCATTGTCTTTGTAGGCCCTGCCTTTACTTTCTTTATCTCTGCTCCCCACTGATCATCATCAGCAAGCTTACGTATCACTCTTCCCGTTCCGTCCCATTCGTTAACTACCATAGTTCCCTCGGTTCCGAGAACGTAGAATCGGTCGTGCTTGATAAAGTTATTTGTAGATATTTCAATATGAGCCGTAAGACCGCTCTCGAAGGTCATAGTGAGTCTGAAATTATCATCTACCTCAGGATAATTTATACTGTACATCTTGCAGAAAACGTTTACTACCTTTTCCTTGCACATATACATTATCTGGTCAATAAGATGTACTCCCCAATCGAACATCATTCCGCCACCCTGCGCTTTGCTCGTGCGCCAACCCGCAGGAACGCCTCTTGAGCCTTCAACTCTTGATTCTATAACGTAAGGCTTTCCTATAAGCCCCTTATCTATTGCGCGCCACATACTTACAAAATCTCTGTTGACTCGTCTGTTCTGATCAACTGTAAAGATCTTGCCACATTCCTTTGCTACGTCGATTATCTCAACAAGCTCGGCAGAGGTCATAGTAACGGGCTTTTCACAGATCACGTGCTTTCCTGCACGAAGTGCATCGATCGCAAACTCCTTGTGGCAATCATTTGTAGTAGCTACGAGAACCATATCGATATCGGGGTCGTCAAGAAGCGCCTGCATTGAGGGGTACGCTATATATCCGTCCTCTACGGCTGCCTTCATTCTCTCCTCATTGATATCAAAAACACCTTTAAGCTTTGCTCTTACATTTCCCTTTTCGAGCTGCTTGCGGTGATTTGATGCCATACCGCCATAGCCTATTATACCGAGATTATAGGTCTTCTTTAAGCCCACCACATCTTACCTGCGCTTTCATATATGAGAACTTCTTTGAGGAAAGCAATTGCTTTTTCAAGTCCTTCCTTTGAGCTCATAAGACCATCCTCATGCTCGATGCTTATAGCACCGTCATATCCGACTGCTTTAAGTGCGCTTATGATATTGTTCCATTCAAGCTTGTCGTGTCCATATCCAACGGTACGGAATACCCAAGAACGAGCAAGAATATTTCCGTATCCCTTTGTATCAAGAACTCCGTTTACAGCGGTATTTGCCTTATCTATTCTAGTATCCTTTGCGTGGAAGTGATAGATCGCCTTTTCCTTTCCGAGATACTTTATAGCCTCAACGGGATCAATTCCCTGCCAGAAAAGGTGGCTGGGGTCAAAGTTAGCGCCGATAATATCTCCAACTGCTTCACGAAGTCTAAGAAGAGTCTCGGGGTTGTATACCATAAATCCGGGGTGCATCTCAAATGCTATCTTCTTTATGCCGTGAGCCTTGCAGAACTCAACCTTGTTCTTCCAATAAGGAATAAGGACCTCGTTCCACTGCCATTCAAGAATATCAAGGAAATCGGTGGGCCAGGGGCAAGTTACCCAGTTAGGACGCTTGCTGTCCTCACAGTCACCGGGACAACCCGAGAAGCCTATGATAGTTTCCACTCCAAGCTTTTCAGCAAGAAGAACTGCATTGTCAAAATCATCCTCGAAGGTCTTTGCGATCTCCTTAACGGGATGTATGGGGTTTCCGTGGCAAGCGAGAGCAGAAAGCTCGAGATTGTTCTTCGCAAGAAGCTCGCGAAGCTCATCTATCTTCTCGGGATTTTCGAGAAAATCCTTTGCGTCGCAAAGTGCTTTTCCGGGATATCCGCCTACACCAAGCTCCATGCTGTCTACGCCAAGACTTGACAAATATTCAATAGCGTCTTTAAGTGTCATCTGATTTAATACGGGTGACATTACTGATAAATTCATCTTGTTACCTCCAAACGATCAATGTTTATATGTTGAAGTTTTCCTTCAAATAAGCTCTGCTCTTTGCTGCGCAGTCGAGAGGATTCTCGTCATACCACTGATCCTGTTCAACTATAAGATAATCAGCGCCTATCTTTTCACAAGCCTCGATTATAGACTTGAAGTCCTGCATTCCGTATCCAACAGGTCTGAATTTGAAATTGTTATTTTCTCTTTCTTTTCTTCTTGTTGGAGTATCACCTGCTCCTATCAAGCCGTAAACGGGGCCTCCGCCAAGCTTTGTGCAAGTGAAGTCCTTAAGGTGTACTACGTCTATCTTTCTGTCTGCATACTTGCAAAGATACTCAGCAGGATCATTTCCTGCATAATGTATCCAACAAGTATCGAACTCGGGCTGTAAAAGCTCCGCGGAAATAGTAGCGTACATCTTATCGAGAATAGTCTCTCCGTCGATCTTGCTGAACTCAAAATCGTGATTATGATACAGGAGCTGTATTCCGTTAGCCTTGAGATCCTCTCCAAGCTTTGTGAACTTATCTATCGTTTCGTCCCAACGCTCAAAGTACTCGTCAACGGTGTACCACGGAATAGCGCAATATTTAACGCCTATCTTCTTCAGATAGTCTATTGCGGGCTGACCTTCCTTCCAGAAAAGATCTGGGTTCTGGTGTACAGAGATTGCCGTAAGACCGTGCTTATCGAGCAATGCCTTTACCTCTTCAGCGGTTTTGCCGAAATATCCTGCAAATTCAACGTAATCATAGCCCATTGCCTTTACTGCGCCAAGAGTAGCGTCCATGTCCTTCTCCATCTCTTCACGAAGGCTGTAAAGCTGAATACCAATCTTAAAATCTTTCATCAGTTAAACTCCAATCTGTATTTAACAACGTCTTATTATATCTCAGGGATCTCTACTGCGATCTCCTTACCAAGCTTGCTTGACTTGTTGATAGCGTCGATAATAGCCTGATTTATGAAGATCTGCTTGGTAGAAACGGGTGCTTCTCCGCCTGTCTTGACAGCATCAAGGAAGGATCTGATCTTAAGATAGAAGTTGTCGTACTTTCCGGGCTCCTTCATCGGGAATTCGGTAATTACGTCGTGACCTGCAACTCTCTGATAGAGCTTGAGATCACCGCCGATAGTACCATTCCAACACTCGGTCGAGGGAATTCTAAGGCTACCCTTAGTACCCATAATTATGGTATCGCCGGGGGTGTCGAGGTGCATAGCCCAAGCTATTCT
>JAZNES010000034.1:0-4809 GCA_045588755.1 Eubacteriales bacterium
CTTACTGTCAGCCTTTGCATCCTTGATGAGTGCTCGGTTCTTTTCAACGATAGCATCATACTCTTGCTTCGTGATCTTGTTTTCTTTAAGATCCTTCTTCGCCCGCTTGATCGCATCCTTGTAGGAACGCGTTCCCGCACCGATTCTCTGTCCCTTGAAATATACGTTACCGGAGGTAATGTTATACAGCTTAATGATCGAACGTCCTGTGGTGGTCTTACCGCAACCCGACTCGCCTACGAGTCCGAATGCCTCACCTTTCTTGATCTCGAAGCTTACGTCATCGACCGCCTTCATATCCTTACGTCCAAGACGGAAATATTGGCAAAGATGGTCAACTTTTAACAATACTTCATTATTATTCTCCATAGTTGCCTCCTCTTTCCTTCATACGTTTGATACGTTCGGTAATGATCTTGGGGATCTCCACCTTGGGAGCGTTGGGGTGAAGCAGCCACGTTGCTGCGTAATGCGTGGGAGAAACCTCAAACATAGGAGGCTGTACCTCGTAGTCGATCTCCATCGCATATTTATTTCTTTCCGCAAACGCGTCTCCAACGGGAGGATATATCATATTCGGGGGTGTTCCGGGAATAGCGTCAAGCTTTTCATTGGTATCAAGGTCAGGCATAGATGAAAGCAAAGCCCACGTGTAGGGATGCTGAGGATTATAGAACACCTCGTTTGCCGTACCGTATTCTACTATCTTTCCCGCATACATAACGGCAATTCTGTCCGCCATATTTGCAACGACACCCAAGTCGTGAGTGATAAAGATAATAGAAAGGTTGTGCTCTCTCTTGAGCTTATTGATAAGCTCAAGTATCTGCGCCTGAATGGTAACGTCAAGTGCCGTAGTAGGCTCGTCGCATATAAGGATATCGGGGTTCGCCGACAAAGCGATCGCGATAACTATACGCTGACGCATACCGCCCGAGAACTCAAAGGGATACTGTCTGAAACGCATTCTCGCCTCGGGGATACCAACCTCTTCCATGAGCTTGATAGCCTTTTCCTTTGCGATACGCTTGGTAAGTGTATATACTACCTGCGATGCCTTTTCCTTGAGATAGTCGATTATCTCTACGCAACGCTTATCCGCATCGATGCTGCCTGCGTTCTCTACGTCCGCCTGGAACTTGGTCATTACACGGTTAAGAACGGTAACTATAGTCTCGATCTGCTTTTCGGGCTCGATGACCGACTTAGGAACAACGTTCCAGTCTACCTTCTTACCTCTTGCGATCAAAGCCTCTCTCTTTGCTGTCTGACGGGCAAAGCGAGCCTCTTCCTTGGGATTGTTCTTGATATAGAAGAAATATTTCTCAATTTCTCTTTCCAAAGCGCCGCCAAAGGTATACGCTATATTATCCTTAATGACAGCCAAGGGATCGATCGCCGCACGAACGCTCTTATTTAAGCTCTTGCAAAGCGCATCGGCTTCACTCTCGGTAAACTTTGCAGCCTTGAAGAAATCGATAGCATTCTGCAAAGCAAGGATCGCATCCTTCTTATTTGCCAAGGTCTGATCCATCGAATACTGCACCGCGATCTTTTCAAGGGCGATAAACGAATCCATAAAGTCCTCGTTGAGGAACTTGAACGCAATTTCGTTTGCCTCTTCAGCGGGCATCTGGCTAAGGTCTACCTCGGGGTGCTTATATACGTAGTAACCGATTCTGAAGAAGTTGTAGGGCGTACGGGCAAGCATCTGCTCCGCCGTCGTCATAATTTCCTCAAGGACACTTACAGTCTGAAGAGAAGCTTCCTTCTTAGCCGCGTTAGCGCTAATGACCTTCTTTATCTTATCGGCAGCAGATATTTTGCTCTTTTCTTCGCGCTTTACAGCGTCCAAGGAGTCCATATAAGCCTTCAATTCATCGGTATAACCCGCAGAAAAGTACTTGTCGGCAATGATATCCTTGAGCTGACGCTGAATAAGACCGAGATTCATCATCAGGTCGATCTTCTGCTTCTTCTCCGCAAGGAAAAGAATATCTTTAATAACAGCTATCATCTCCTCCGCAGCTGTACGTGCGGCATTATAGCTGTTTTCAAGCTTGATAGCCTGAATATTGAAATCGTCAAAGGTCTTGATATATTTTTCGACGTCACCCACCGAAATATCCGCAGAGGGATTCTCGGCAAGTGCCTTTTTCATCATATGGGATAATGAAGCAAGGGTAGCATTGAAGGATACTCTTCCCTCCTTGCGATTTGCCTTATTCTTAAGAAGCATTGCCTCGGTTATCTGTCTACCGATTCGCATAATGGGGTTAAGGGAAGACAAGGGATCCTGGAAGATCATTGCGATCTTATCTCCGCGAAGCTTGTGCATCTCCTCCTCGGGAATACGCACGAGGTCCTGACCGTCGTAAAGGATCTCTCCATGCTCATAGATAGAGTTTACCGCCGAAATACCCATAATAGCCTTTGAGGTAACCGACTTACCCGATGCCGACTCTCCAACGATAGCAAGTGTTTCGCCCTTGTAGAGATCGAAAGAGATATCACGTACTGCCTGAACCTTACCTGCGTCTGTACGGAAGGAGATCTTCAAATTATTTACTGATAATTTAATTTCTTTACTCATACTTATTCCTCCGAACCTCTGAGTGACGGGTTGAACGCATCGCGCAATCCGTTACCGAACAAGTTAAAGCTGAGCATCAAGAGAACCAAGAACAAGCAGGGGAAGAGTGCTACGTAGCCTGCATTTGCCATAATAGACCTCTGACCTGCCGCGATCAATGTACCGACAGAGGTAATATTTCCTGCTTCAAGGTTGATAATGCCCAAGTAAGAAAGGCTGGTCTCCGAGTAGATCATCGCGGGAATTACCAGAGCAACGCTCGTTACGATAGTACCCAGACCGTTCGGGAAAATATGCTTGAACATGATCCTTGCATCTCTTGCGCCAAGTGTTCTTGCAGCCAGAACGTATTCCTGATTCTTGAAGCGGTAAAACTGCATACGGGTAGTGTGCGCCATACCTATCCACCCCGTCAAGAAGAATGCAATAAACAAGACGAGTACTTGACTTGACCTACCCATATGGTATTTCAAAAGCGTAATGACGATTATAGTGGGAACGGAGCCCAATATCTCGGCAAATCTCTCCATAAAGAGGTCGATCTTGCCACCGTAATAACCCGAGATAGAACCCCAGATCACACCTACTATAAAGTTTACAGCAGCAACGACCGTTGCAAAGATAAATGAAAATCTCGCGCCGTAAGCAAGGCAAGCAAAGATATCCTTACCCGTTTCGGTCGTACCGAACAGGAAGAGGGGCTCCTCAATGCCGTCCTTCTTTATCTGGGTATGCTCATAGGTATAATACTCATAGTATTCAGCTCTTATTTCTACACCGCCGTCAACCTTTCTTCCGTAGGCATAGAAGTACTGCTCACCGTTCTCGGTAAAGCCGTCCTCGCCTTCAATTCTGCTGGAATTGTACTCGGGGATCAGCACAGAGGGCTCGGTTGCCTTGTATTTCCAATAGTTCGGGATTATCTCACCGTCGGCGGAAAGCTTGGGACGAATAGTAGATGCCTTAGGATTTTCGGTTACGTAGTAAATGTTAGCATCGTACTTATTCTTTTCGGTAGTAGGCCTGTCAGCGACCTTAACTATCG
Organism: Eubacteriales bacterium; assembly: GCA_045588755.1. Lineage (GTDB taxonomy): Bacteria > Bacillota > Clostridia > Oscillospirales > CAG-272 > HGM12713. Next base: position 3,639 of record JAZNES010000034.1, read on the forward strand.
GATAAAGCACCTGTCTGCCGGTCTCGTTCTGATACTCCTGAATATTCTTGAATTCCTCTTCGGAAATGATCTTGTATTTACCGAAGCCTACACCGCCGTAGGTGTCATAACGGTAAGAATAGTTCGAGCCGTCCTCACTTACGGTATATTCTCCGCGCTTGATGATATCTCTGCCTGTCTCAGAGGCAATAGCATAGTCCTTGAGATAGCCGAGGTAGTTGGTGTCCTTCTCTTTGTAGCCGTCCCAGAAATCGATACCGCTTTCGGCAAACAGATTTGACTTGGGAGTTACGTAGGAATACACCATATCGTAATATGCGGGTTTGAAGGGTGTAAACAAGGGCGCAATTATTGAGAAAAGCACCAAGATCACAACCACGATACCGCCGACTACCGCGCCTTTATTCTTACAGAAGCGGTGAAAAGCGTCCTGAAAATAGCTTGTAGGCTTAGTGTTAAACTTCTTATCGTGATTAATATCGTTTTTAGTTACGAATTGAAACTTCTCCGCGGGGATATTGTCGTATTTATTCACTGTTGCCATAACTTACTTCGCCCCCATTCTGATTCTCGGATCAATGAATCCGTAGCTGATATCTATAACAATTGCTGCCGTCAAGCTTACCAAGGTGTAGAAGCCCGAGAGAAGCATAAAGAAGTCGTAATCCTGGAAGGTAATGGAATTCAGGTAGAGTCCGCCCACACCGTTGATTCCAAACATCTTCTCAATGATAAGCGAGCCCGAAAGCACCGAAACGAACTCACTCAAAATGGACGGGAAGATAACGACCATAGAGTTACGCATTGCGTGACGGTAGATAGCCTGACGCTTGGTCAGACCCTTAGTTCTTGCCAAAAGCATAAATTCGCCCGTCAAGACCTCGGAAAGCTCTGCACGGGTGTAACGCGCATAGCCCGCGATAGAGCCAAGGCAGAGCGCAAAGACTGCGGGGATCATTGAATGGAATACTTCCCACGTAAAATAGTCATTACTCGTCGACATAGTTAGCGGGAACCAACCAAGCTTAAAGCAGAACACGTACTGGAGCATAAGTGCCAATACGATGGAAGGAACGGATATCAACAGTATAATAAAGATATTGATAAGCTGGTCCTGCCACTTGTTCTTTTTGAGCGCAGCCAAAATACCCAGACCGAGACCGATCGGTAC
>JAZNES010000035.1:0-3933 GCA_045588755.1 Eubacteriales bacterium
TTTGCAATAAGATATCATATGGGATTTTCGGGCAACGAGGACGCAAATCAGGTCGGAAAAGCACTTGAAATGTTCCCTCTCGCCTTCTCGCTCTGCGTTGCCGATATGGAGGCTTCTTACTATATGGAAGGAGAAAAGAAAGAGCTTTGATAGCCTTTCTTGAAATTTAAGGATATGTCAGATAAGCTTTATCCAACACCTCATATAAATGCCACACCCGACGATATCGCAAAGACCGTTCTTATGCCGGGCGACCCTCTGCGCGCAAAGTTCGTTGCCGAGAATTTTTTAGAAAGTCCCGTGCTTTTCAATAACGTCCGCGGTATTCAAGGCTATACGGGTGAATATAAGGGCAAAAAGGTATCCGTTATGGCAAGCGGAATGGGTATGCCCTCGATAGGAATTTACAGCTATGAGCTTTTTGCCTTTTTCGGAGTTGAGAATATTATAAGAATAGGCTCTGCCGGATCTATGAGTCCCGACGTAAAGCTTCGCGACCTTGTGTTCGGTATGTCGGCTTGCACTAATTCCTCATATGCCGATCAGTATAAGCTCCCCGGCACGTTTGCTCCCACTGCCGATTTTTCACTGCTTCGCAAAGCCGTTGATCTTGCAGAGGCTAAGGGCTTCAATTACCACGTCGGATCTCTTCTCTCAAGCGATTGCTTCTATAACGACGATCCCGAGGTCACCGACAAGTGGCGCAAGATGGGAGTTCTCGCCGTCGAGATGGAGGCCGCCGCGCTTTATATGAATGCCGCAAGACTTGGCAAAAAGGCTCTTGCGATATGTACGATATCCGATTCACTTATAACGGGAGAAGCCCTTGACTCCTCTCTTCGACAGACCTCGTTTACACAAATGATGGAGGTAGCGCTCGAATGTGCGCTCTGATTTAAGATGAAGAATTCAAAAAAACGAGTTTTTCTTATAGTTCTCGACAGTCTTGGAGCGGGAGAAGCACCCGATGCCGAGCTTTTCGGCGACGTTGGCGCGAATACTCTGCGAAGTCTTTCACTCTCTCCAAAGCTTAATATTAAAAATCTGCTCTCACTCGGAATATCGCAGATAGAGGGGCTTGATTTCCTTGGAAATAGACAAAATGAATTGCCTTCGGCAATAGCAAAAATGACCGAACGCTCTCTTGGCAAGGATACAACTATCGGGCATTGGGAAATTGCGGGGCTTGTGTCTAAAGAACCCCTCCCCACCTTTCCGAACGGATTTGACAAGGAGCTTATCGAGCTTTTTGAAAACACCGTCGGAAGAAAGACCTTGTGCAATATGCCATATTCGGGAACTGCCGCTATAAACGACTTCGGTGACGAGCATATGCAAACGGGAGCTCTCATTGTCTATACCTCTGCCGACAGCGTTTTTCAGATAGCCGCGCACGAGGAACTTGTTCGTCCCGAAGAGCTTTATGACATCTGCAGAAAAGCAAGAGAGCTTCTCACGGGAAAATACGGCGTCGGACGTGTCATAGCCCGCCCCTTTATCGGAAGCTCGGGCAATTATAAACGAACTGCCAACCGACGCGACTTTTCACTTGAGCCTCCCAAAAGAACTCTTTGCGACGCCGTAAAGGACGCAGGGCTTGACTCGATCGCCGTCGGAAAGATATTCGATATTTTTGCTGGCAGAGGCTTTACCGATTGGAAGCCAACTCACTCAAATACCGAGGGAATGGAGCTTACTCTTTCCCTTCTCGAAAAGGATTTTTGCGGACTCTGCTTTGTAAATCTCGTCGATTTCGATATGCTTTACGGTCATCGCAGAGATATCGAAGGCTACGCCTCGGCGCTTTCGGAATTTGACGCTTGGCTCGGGGATTTCATTGACAAAATGAAAGAGGACGATCTTCTCATAATAACTGCTGACCACGGCTGTGATCCCGCTTTTACAAAAACGACCGATCACACACGGGAATACGTGCCCTTTATAGCTTACAAAAAGGATATAGAACCCCAAGATCTCGGTATTCGCACCTCTTTTGCCGATATAGCTGCCGAGATAGCCGATTATCTTGAGATCGACTTTGCGGGCGAGGGACGTGCGCTCGGTATAATAAAATAATTCGGAGATATTTATGACTAATAACGAACTTATGGCTCGCGCCAAGGAAGCGAGAAAAAGAGCCTACTGCCCATATTCGAATTTTTCGGTCGGCGCGGCACTTCTCTGCACTGACGGCAGTATCTACCTTGGCTGTAATATTGAAAATTCAGGATATTCGGCTACGAACTGCGCCGAAAGAACGGCATTCTTTTCTGCTATTGCCGATAAAAAGAGAGAGTTTTCAGCTATCGCCATCTGTGGCGGAAAGCTCTCAGAGGACGGCGTACAGTGTATGCCCTGCGGCATTTGCCGTCAGGTAATGAGTGAATTCTGCGACAGGGATTTTTTGATACTCGTCGAGGACGGAAAAAACGATATTAAGGAAATAAGGTTGGGCGAGCTTTTGCCCTACGCATTCAGCTTATGAAAACTGTAATAGGAACAAAAAAAATACTCTTGGAATTAGAAAAAAAAGAAAAAAAGCGCAGGATCGCCGCGCTCATTTACTGTATTCCCTTCATTTGTGCTCTTTTGATGCTCTTGCTCTTTCTTTTACCTATAATACGATTTACCAATTTTAACAACGAGCTTACAGAGAGCACGTCGGTATTCAGAAGTATATTTAACAATACAAAGCTTGCAAGAGAAGTACTCTTTTCACAAAATTCTCAAAAAGACGCGGTATATATGGCGTTTTCAAGATTCGTGCTTATATCGGCACTCGTATCTCTCGCTCTCTTCGTCATAGGAGCACTCTCCTCACTTGCCTATATGCTCACAGGGCTCTCATTTCTCAAAGACAGAAACGAAAAGATAAACCGACGACGCTTATTTCTGACCTTTATTCCAAATAAGGCAACTGTCTTTATCTTGTCGTTTCTCTGTATCGCCCCGTCTGTATTTCCAAAGCTTTTGTCCTTACTTATAGAAAGAATGCTCATAGTTTACACAAAGACCGACCTTACGGTAACGATCGTTGCTCTTGCCTTTTGGCTTCTTTCAATTGTTGCGACGATATTTATGAGAAGAAAGACCGACAAAGAATTTAACATATTTGCCGACAGTGAAAATAATGACGACAACGAGGACGGCGACGATACGCCGAGCCCTCTGTCAGACGACGAAAGATCAAAGCAAACCAAAGAGCTTCTCAAAATACTTGAAGAAAACAAAAAGAAATAAAAAAACAAGACCTCAACACTCGGTTGAGGTCTTGCTTTTTACACGCTGCGCGGCAACGTTATTAGTCAGTAACGTAAGGAAGCAAAGCAACCTGTCTTGCACGCTTGATAGCGATGTTAAGCTCACGCTGATGCTTTGCGCAAGTTCCGGAAACTCTTCTGGGAAGAATCTTTCCGCGCTCGCTGATGAACTTTCTAAGCTTTGCAGAATCCTTGTAGTCGATGAAATCTACCTTGTCTGCGCAAAAAATGCAAACTTTCTTTCTTCTGCGAATCATAGGACGCTGTGCGCGTACTGCGTTTTCTGCTCTATCCATTTTAATATCCTCCTGTAATGTTTGTTGATGTTGACGATTCCCTTAGAAAGGAAGATCGTCGTCTGATGCGACCTCTTCAAAGTTGGGTGAAGAAGTCTCGGTTGAAGAAAATGACGGCATACCGTATGCGTCGGGAGCATATCCCTGATTTGAATCAGAGGATCTTGAACCTTCGTCACGGCTATCGACGAACATTACCTCATCGGCAACGATATCGGTAGCGTAGCGCTTCTGGCCCTGCTGATCGGTCCACGTACGGTTCTGAATAGTTCCGACTACGCAGATCGAAGAACCCTTTCTAAAGAACTTAGAAACGAACTCAGCGGTAGCTCTCCATGCAGTTACGTTAAAGAAATCAAGTCGGAGGCCAAGCGGTC
>JAZNES010000036.1:0-4339 GCA_045588755.1 Eubacteriales bacterium
GACCGCTTGGCCTCCGACTTCTCTTTGCGCGCTTCTTGTTTAATCTTTTCCGCCTCAAGCTTTGCCGAGCCTATCTTCTTTTCGGAGCTAATCTTACGAACAAGAAAGCCCGCTCCGACTCCGACGACAGCCACGGCGGCAAGTATTATCCAATAAATCGGTCCCATGTAGCACCTCCTTTTCAATAAAAATAATTATTTGGGAATATATCGCATAAATGGATAAAATATCACATTATATGAACATACATATTATATTGTACACAAAAAGAGTCTATTTGTCAAGAGATTTGTTTTAAGCCCCTCAAAAAAGCAACAAAAAAGCCGCTGTTTATGGCAGCAGCTTCTTTCATTTTTCGATAAAGAGTAACAAAAGCAGACAAAAAGCCCACCAAGCCGTGTGAACGAGAATAGAGAACCCTGCATGTGCAAGGCGGTGTCCTATCCGGCACTTTACTGCTCCCAACGTCCTGCATTCACCGTCAAGACAAGTCAATTGAGGGAGAAAGAGGGAGGTCTGCAAACCATGCCCGAACTCTATTTCGGACTCCTTTTAAGAATTGTGGGTTTTTACGCCCGTTCATCACGCGAAAGGCAGGCAAAAAAGCCTTTGTTTAGTCCTTTTTGTCAGTTTTCCGAGTCGGGCTCAGCGTCGTAATCTATCTCCTGAGAGAAAAGATCGTCAAAATAGTCGGCTACGTCGTCGAACTCCTCGTCATCGTCAATGGAAACGAGCATCTCCTCGCCGTCCTCCATCACCGATTTAAGAATGGTGTACTCAGAGAATTCCGAATTATTTTCAGCATCCTCTGCGGGTATCATAGCGTAGTATTTAGCACCCTTGAATTCACATTGACCGATAAGCTCAAATTCAAGCTCGTTGCCGTCCTCGTCGGTCAAGGTATAGTACTCATTGCCAATGGTATTGTCTTCCATGATATATCTCCTTTTAAGTGTATTTTTCTCACTTATATTTTATCGCATAATCGCTTCGGTGTCAACAGTTTTTTAAGGCTCGGAGCAAAATAAATTCAAGTAAAATCGAGCATTTCCGACAATATGTAGCTGCTTACGAAAAAGCCCTTGTCCGAAAAAGCGTATCTTCTGCCGTCACAAAGGACGTGACCACTCCCGACATACCTTTTTACAGACGGAAATGCCGAGAGAAAATCTTTTCCGAAACGCTCCTCAAATTCGATCGAGTCAATTCCCTTCGCAAGACGCATACGAAGCATCACGTACTCGCGCAAAATCTCCTCGCCCTCTATTCTTTCCGACTCGGAGCGTTCCGATACGCCGCTCGCAAAAGAAGAAATATTTGCCGTCTCAAAAAATCTTTCCCCACCGAAATAAGAATGAACGGCAGTTCCTATTCCGAGATATTCCTCACCGAGCCAATATCTCATATTGTGCCTTGAATGCTTGCCCTCTCTTGAAAAATTACTTATTTCATACTTTTCGTATCCGTTTGCCGAAAGAAGCTCAGACAAAAGCATATACATCTCGTACTGTTCGTCCTCGTCGGGCAAAACGAGCGACGAGCCCATCTTACCGAACGGGGTACTCGGCTCGACCTTGAGGCAATACGAGGAAATATGCTCGGGAGAAAGCTTTATAAGCTCATCTATCGATCTTTCAAAGCTTTTCAAGGTCTGCTCGGGAATGCCGTACATAAGATCTGCGCTTATATTGTCAAATCCCGCTGTTCTTGCGTCCTCAAAGGTCCGCAAAAAATCAGAATAGCTGTGTATTCTGCCAAGTGCTGTAAGCTCATTTTGATGCACGCTTTGAAGTCCTATACTGAGCCTATTAAAACCCGTGACGCGAATATCCCCAAAATATTCCTTCGAGGCAGTCGCGGGATTACACTCACAGCTTATCTCGGCGTTATCGGAAACCGAAAACTCCGAAAAGCATCTTTCAAGGAGCTGTGCGAGCGTCCTTGAGGGAAGGACCGTCGGCGTTCCGCCGCCGATATATACCGTATCGACCTCGTATTCACGGCAGAGCTTGGCGTCCTCCGAAATTTTTTCAAGGAGTGCCAAGCAATAAGCATCGATAAACTCCCCGTCCGCCCCCGCCAGAGAGCAGAAATCGCAATACAGACATTTCTGTCTGCAGAACGGGATATGCAGATAAAGCCCTAATTTTTTCTTAGAGGATACCTCTTTTTTATCAGTTGTCATCGTCAAGCTTGAGGACCGCCATAAATGCCTCGGGAGAAACCTGGACCGAGCCGAGCTGACGCATCTTCTTCTTTCCTTCCTTCTGCTTTTCAAGGAGCTTCTTCTTACGGGTTATATCTCCTCCGTAGCACTTGGCAAGGACGTCCTTTCTCATAGCCTTGACTGTCTCTCTCGCGATTATCTTCGAGCCGATAGCCGCCTGTATCGGCACCTCAAAGAGCTGGCGTGGGATATTGTCCTTGAGCTTTTCGGCTATCTTTCTCGCACGTCCGTATGCCTTCTCCTCGTGGACTATAAAGGAGAGCGCGTCGACCTGCTCGCCGTTGAGCAGAAAATCGAGCTTAACAAGCCTGCTTGGAACATATTCTCCAAGCTCGTAATCAAGAGAAGCATAGCCTCTCGAACGGCTCTTGAGCGCATCAAAGAAATCGTATATTATCTCGTTGAGAGGCAGATTATAGTGCAGCTCGACACGGGTAGTATCGATATATTTCATATCTATAAAAACGCCTCTGCGATCCTGACAAAGATCCATAAGTCCCCCGACAAATTCGGTAGGGGTGATTATACTCGCCTTCACTATCGGCTCATAGGCTATCTCTATCTCATCGGCAGTCGGGTAATTCGAGGGGTTGTCGATCCTTATTATATCGCCGTTCTTGCTCTTTATCTCGTATATAACGGAGGGAGCAGTCGTTATAAGGTCAAGGTTGAATTCTCTTTCAAGGCGCTCCTCGATTATTTCCATATGAAGAAGGCCAAGAAAACCGCATCTGAATCCAAAGCCGAGAGCCACCGAGGTCTCGGGCTCAAATACGAGCGCCGCATCGTTGAGCTGAAGCTTTTCAAGCGAATCGCGCAGATCTCCGTATTTAGCGCCGTCGGCGGGGTATATACCTGCGTATACCATCGGCTGTACCGCCTTAAAACCGGGTAAGGCCTCGTCCGCGGGATTCGCGGCAAGAGTTACGGTATCGCCCACACGGGTGTCTCCCACACTCTTTATTGAAGCCGTGATATATCCGACCTCGCCTGCCGTAAGCATCTGCTGCTTATTTAGTCCGAAAGCACCCATATATCCGACGTCGATAACATCAAATTCTATTCCGTTGCTCATCATTCTTATTCTGTCGCCCGCGCGCAAGGTGCCGTCAACGACTCTTACGTAAACTACGACACCGAGATAGCTGTCGTAATAAGAGTCGAATATAAGACATTTAAGAGGCGCGTCGGGATCTCCCGAGGGTGCGGGAATATCCTTTACGACAGAGTGAAGAACGTCCTCTATATTAAGTCCCGTCTTTGCCGATACCGCAGGACAGTCCTCGGCAGGTATTCCTATTATCTCCTCTATCTCGTGACGGACTCCCTCAACGTTTGCTGAGGGAAGGTCTATCTTGTTGATAACAGGAACTATTTCAAGGTCGGCATCAACGGCAAGATATGCGTTTGCCAGAGTTTGCGCCTCTATTCCCTGCGTAGCGTCAACGACAAGGAGCGCACCCTCGCAGGCGTTGAGTGAACGGGAAACCTCGTAGTTAAAGTCAACGTGACCGGGGGTATCTATGAGATTAAGAGCGTATTCCTCACCGTTTTCATCACGGTAATCAAGCCTTACGGCGCGGGCCTTGATAGTTATTCCTCTCTCTCTTTCAAGATCCATATTGTCAAGAAGCTGGGATTCCATATCTCTTTTCGCCACAGCACTCGTAGCTTCAAGCAGACGGTCGGCAAGAGTAGACTTGCCGTGGTCTATATGCGCGATTATTGAGAAATTTCGTATTTTCTTTTGTTTTTCGTTTACAGCCATACTTTTCTCCGTTATTTTTCGACTTTGGAAACAAAAAAGCGTTCCCTTACCTTAGTTCAATTAATATTATATAATATTTTTTTGAAATTCTCAATAGCAAATCTCAATTTTATTTTGTTTTTTCTTCTGTCACCATTCGGGAAAAAGACTCATAATATGATATCGAAGAGCGAAAAGCTCTCAAAGACAATATACGGAGGACTAAATATGAATAACTGCCTTTGCAATGTATTTGACAACGAGTGGATCTGGCTCATTATAATCGCGCTTCTCCTTATCTTCTGCTGCTGCGGTGGCTGATCCCTTACAATCGACCAAATAAAAGCAGAACGAAGTCGGATCGT
>JAZNES010000037.1:0-4599 GCA_045588755.1 Eubacteriales bacterium
CTCCTTGGCTCACAGAACGACATGGCTACGATCCGACTTTAGACACAAACAACTTCCTTACCGAAGCCCACGCAAAGCTTCGTCCTGTTGAATCTCCCACTGCGGGAATATTCCTCTCGGGCGTATGTCAAGGACCGAAGGATATACCCGAAACGGTATCTCAGGCGGGTGCGGCTGCCGTTAAGGTAATAGGGCTTCTTGCAAAGGATAAGCTTCTTACCAATCCCTGTACCGCAAAGGCAGACGAGCTTCTCTGTAACGGCTGCTCGAGCTGCGCTAACGTATGTCCTTACGGCGCTATATCCTATGAGGACAGACAGGTCAACGATCACGGTATTCGCGAGGTACGCAGAATTGCCGTTGTAAACAGCGCTCTTTGTCAGGGCTGCGGCGCTTGTACCGTTGCTTGCCCCTCGGGTGCTATGGACCTTCAGGGATTCTCTAACAGACAGATAACTGCGGAGGTTGATGCGATATGTCGATAAATGAGAAGGCTTTCAAACCCAAAATAGTCGCTTTTTGCTGTAACTGGTGCAGCTATGCGGGGGCTGACCTTGCGGGAAGCAGCAGACTTTCCTATCCTGCCGACGTAAAGATAATACGCGTTCCTTGCTCCTGCAGAGTAAACCCGATGTTCATACTCCGCGCCTTTGAGAAGGGCGCTGACGGCGTTATCATATGCGGCTGTCACCCCGGAGATTGTCATTACAGCACGGGTAACTACTACGCAAGAAGAAGAATGACGCTTCTTTTCTCGATGCTCGATTATATGGGCGTTGAGAAGGGACGTACCCGCGTTGAGTGGGTATCGGCCGCAGAGGGCGTGAAGTTCGCGGATACTATGAACAGCTTCGTTGAGAAGATATACAGCCTTGGCGAGAACGTCAGATTGGGGGATCTAAGATGCAAGAACTGATAACACGCGCAAAAGAGCTTCTTGCCGACGGAACCGTCGTACGAGTCCTCGGTTGGAAGAAGGGTGATATGCCATATAATCCCGAGCCTGCCTTCTTTGAGAGTGCAGAGGCGCTTGAGGACTTCGTTTATAACGGATTTTGCGGAGCAAATCTCTCGAAATATATGATAGAGGCATCGAGGTTTGAGGGAAAAACTCTCGTCTTTCTTAAGCCCTGCGATACCTACAGCTTCAATCAGCTCCTTACAGAGCATAGAATAAGCAGAGAAAAGGCTTACGTTATAGGCGTAGGCTGCAAGGGAAAGCTCGATATAGAAAGAATCAAGGCAAAGGGAATAAAGGGTATTACGAATATTTCGGGTGCCGAGATGTGCGACGAGTGCGACGAGCTTCATATCGAAACTCTTTACGGCGACAAGACTATTGCCTATGCCGACGCGATGCTTGAAAGATGTCACGTCTGCAAGGGTAAAGAGCACAAGGTATATGACGAGCTTATCGGCGAGTCAAAGGATACTCTTGATGCTTCGAGATTTGCCGAGGTAGAGAAGATAGAGGCAATGAGCCCCGAGGAGAAATTCGAATTTTTCAGAAAAGAGCTCAGCAAGTGTATACGCTGCAATGCTTGCAGAAACGTTTGTCCTGCCTGCTCCTGCCGCAAGTGCGTATTCGACAGCAACAAGTTCGACAGCGCGCAGAAGGCGAACGTCGACAGCTTTGAGGAAAAGATGTTCCACATAATCCGCGCCTTTCACGTTGCGGGAAGATGCACAGATTGCGGAGAGTGCTCAAGAGTTTGCCCAGAGGGTATTCCGCTTCACCTCTTTAACAGAAAGTTTATCAAGGATATAAATGAATTTTACGGCGACTACACGGCGGGCGAGAAGGCAGATATGAGAGCGCCTTTAGTTGACTTCACCTTCGGTGACGTCGAGCCGAGCGTTGTGGGCAAGGGAGGAAAGTGATATGTTTAAGATAGCTAAAAAAGATTTGAACTCACTTTTTTCTCTTTTGGCATCGGATGGAGAGCTTTATCTTCCGATAAAGGTTGCGGGACAGACTAATTTCGCCGCTTGGGAGGAGGGAGCAGAGGTCGATCTTGATACTCTCAAGACCGTCAAGTCCCCCAAGGACGTATTCTTCCCACAGAGTGAAAATCTCTATACCTGCCAAAAGGACGGCAAAAATATCTCTATTGAGCCCGAGAAGCTCAAGGATTCTCCCTTCGTTGTCTTCGGTATGAGGGCTTGTGACGTGCGCGGCATCGAGGTGCTCGACAGAGTATTCCTTTCAGAGCCCGTTGACAGCTTTTATGCGGCAAGGAGAGAGCACGGAACTATCGTCGCTCTCGCTTGCTCCGAGCCCGAGGAGAGCTGCTTTTGCAAGGTCTTCGGTATAGATGCGGCAGATCCTGTCTGCGACGTTGCGGCGTGGTTCGTCGGTGACGAGCTTTATCTTGAAGCCAAGACCGAAAAGGGAAGTGCGCTTATAGACAAGGTATCGGCGCTTCTTTGTGCGGGCGATGCAAAGGCAGTTGACGGTGAGAAGGAAAAGATACGCGCTATAATCGAAAAGCTTCCTTATTCTAACCTTTCTCTTGAGGGTTGGGGAGGCGACGTGCTTGAGGAAAAGTTCAATTCTGCAAAGTGGGAGGAGCTTTACCGTCCCTGCCTCGCTTGCGGAACCTGCACCTTCGTTTGTCCTACCTGTCAGTGCTACGACATAAAGGATTACGATACCGGCAAGGGAGTACAGCGTTATCGCTGTTGGGACTCCTGTATGTATTCCGATTTCACTATGATGGCTCACGGAAACAACCGTACGAGTCAGATGCAGAGATACAGACAGAGATTTATGCATAAGCTCGTATATTTCCCTGCGAACAATGACGGAGTATATTCCTGCGTGGGCTGTGGACGCTGTGTTGAAAAGTGTCCTGCCGCGCTCAATATAGTAAAGGTAATAAAGGCGTTTGGCGAGGAGGAGAGCAAATAATGTGTAGCGAAAATAAAAATGCACAGCACGAGTGTAGCTGTTTTCCCGGTTACACCCACGATACTCTTATTCCTTTGGTCGGAGTCATAACCGATATAAGACAGGAAACTCCCGACGTAAAGACCTTCCGTGTCAATGCTGTAGGGGGCGGCAAGCTCTTTGAGCATATGCCGGGACAGTGCGCGATGCTCTGCGCGCCCGGTATAAGCGAGGGAATGTTCTCTATAACCTCATCTCCCACAAACAAGGAATATCAGGAGTTCAGTATAAAGAAATGCGGAAGCCTTACAGACCACCTTCACTCGCTTGAGGTCGGCGATCAGATAACAGTCAGAGGCCCTTACGGAAATAATTTCCCCGTAGACACCGTTCTCAAGGGCAAAGACCTCGTCTTTATCGCGGGCGGTATCGGTCTTGCTCCGCTTCGTTCGGTAATAAATTACGTTATCGACAACAGATCCGATTACGGTAAGGTAGACATTCTTTACGGCTCACGCTCGGCTGACGATCTCGTTCAGCTCAAGGAGATAAAGGAGCTCTGGATGAATACCGAGGGTGTTGACGTTCACCTGACTATCGATAGAGAGCAAGATGGCTGGACGGGTAACGTCGGATTTGTCCCCACGTACCTTAAAGAGCTTGGTGAAAAGGGGTCTATAGAGTTCGGCAACAATACGGTATCTCTTGTCTGCGGACCTCCCATAATGATAAAATTCGTGCTTGCGGCACTCAAGGAAATGGGTGTCGAAAAGGAGCAGATATATACCACTCTTGAGCTTCGTATGAAGTGCGGAATAGGTAAATGCGGAAGATGCAATATCGGCTCAAAGTACGTTTGCAAGGACGGTCCCGTCTTCCGTTGCGACGAGCTTGACGAGCTTCCTAACGAGTATTGATAACATAATGAAAGGACTTATACCGAAATGGAAAAAATGGTAAACGTGTTTTTCTTCGGAAAAAAATATAGCGTTCCGGCAGACCTTACTATAATGACTGCTATGGAATATGCGGGCTACACTCTCAAGAGAGGCTGTGGCTGCCGTCACGGATTTTGCGGCGCTTGTGCTACTATATACAGAATAAAGGGCGATAACGAGCTTCGCACCTGCCTTGCTTGTCAGACTCAGGTACAGGAGGGAATGTACGTTGCAAGTATTCCTTTCTTCCCGACCGACAAGAGAGGCTACGATATAAACGAGATACGCCCCACACAGCAGGTAATGATGGAGCTCTATCCCGAAATATACAGTTGTATCGGCTGTAATGCCTGCACAAAGGCTTGTACTCAGGGACTTAGCGTAATGCAGTATATCGCTTACGCTCAGCGCGGTGATTTTGAGAAATGTGCAGAGGAGTCCTTCGACTGCGTAGGCTGCGGCTGCTGCTCTGTAAGATGTCCCGCCGAGATATCTCACCCCCTCGTAGGACTGCTTTCTCGCCGTCTTACAGGCAAGTACATAGCCCCCAAGACCGAGCACCTTGCACAGAGAGTTGCAGAGGTCAACAGCGGAGCTTTTGACGAGCTTATCGAGAATATTATGCAGAAGCCGATAAGCGAGATGCAGGAGCTCTACAACACAAGAGAAATCGAGAAATAAGGAGGACGAGATGATGTATACACCCGAAATGCTTGAATCTATAAAAAAGCTTGAGGCATCGCGCGAGGCTCGTATGGCTAATGAGCCCAG
>JAZNES010000038.1:0-3975 GCA_045588755.1 Eubacteriales bacterium
ACCCTTCTTGATGAAGTCAGTCATCTTGCCGAGAGAAACGAATTCGTAGCCGATAACCTGATCTTCTTCGACGAGAGCCATTCTTGTGCAGTATCCCTCGGTCATCTCAAGGTATCTTACGCCCTTGGCCTTTGTACCGTACATAGTACCTACCATTGAACGCTCACCTTTTCCAAGGTCCTCCATACCTGCGCCGATAACAAGACCGCCTTCAGAGAAAGCAGACTGTGAACGACCGTAAACGATCTGAAGGAAGAGCTCGCGCATAGCTGTATTGATAGCATCGCAAACGAGGTCGGTGTTGAGAGCCTCAAGAAGAGTCTTACCGGGAAGGATCTCAGCAGCCATAGCCGCAGAGTGAGTCATACCGGAGCAACCGATAGTCTCAACAAGAGCCTCCTCAATAATACCGTTCTTAACGTTGAGAGAGAGCTTGCACGCACCCTGCTGAGGAGCGCACCAGCCTACTCCGTGAGTGTAAGCCGAAATGTCGGTGATCTCTTTTGCCTGTACCCATTTGCCCTCTTCGGGAATGGGAGCGGGACCGTGATCGGGACCCTTTGCAACGGTGCACATTCTGGCAACGTCTGCACTCATTGCGTACTCGCAAGAAAATTCTTTGCTCATTTTTTTATCTCCTTTGAAAAATTTAACTTACTTATAAAAGCTTTTCTATAGCCTTGGCGTACTGTTCTGCGACGAACTGTGCTCCGATAGGATTAAGATGAACGCCGTCTTTGGAATAATACAACTTCTCGGGAGCGTTCTCTATAGCCTTCGCGAAAAGCTCGTCAAGGGGAAGATAGAGGTCTGCGTATTCTTCGGAAAGTCCTCTGATGATCGGCATAACGCTTTTGAGCTCCTCCTTCATCTCGTCCTTGTCGTCGCAATCGAGAATATAAGGTGCGATGACCATTATCTTTGCGTCAGTCTTGGCGCGAAGCTCCTTGAGAATAGCGCGGAAATTTGCCTCTATCTGCTCATTTGTCGTCATAACGTAGAAGGGATAGACGTGTCTTGCCCAAACGTCGTTTATTCCGATGAGAATAGAAACAATGTCGGGCTTCAGCGAAATTGCGTCGGCGTAAAGCCTATCAAAAAGCTGTCCCGTACGGTTCCCGCTGAGTCCGAGATTTATAAACTCAAACTCGATCTCGGGGTGAGCATCGCGTATAAGCTCTGAGGCATATTTGGCGTAACCGTTGCCCATATGGTGAAAATCTCTTCTGTCGCGGTCGGCATCGGTCACACTGTCTCCCTGAAATAAGATCCTCATTTGTATCTGTCCGGCAAATTACTTTACGATCTCTCCGTAAACTGTGCCTGTAGCAGCTGCAGCATTTGCCTCATCGGTATCGATGTGCATAGCGAGAGCGAACTTTTCGCTGACTCTTACTACAACGTCGCCAAAGATAAGGGGGCGAGCGGTGTCAAGCTTAACGTTTACGATCTCCTTGTCGCAAACGCCGAGAGCCTCTGCATCAGCGGGAGTCATATGTATATGACGCTTAGCGGCGATAACGCCCTTTGCGATCTCTACCTCACCCTCAGGGCCAACGAGCTTGCAGCCGAGAGTGCCTTCGATATCACCCGACTCACGAATTGCTGCTGCAACACCGATAGTGCGGGCATCGGTAAGGGAAAGCTCTACCTGATCTGCAGGACGTGTAGGACCGAGAACGCTTGCCTTGAGAGAACCCTTAGGACCTACTACGGTTACCTTTTCCTCACAAGCGAACTGACCGGGCTGGCTGAGATCCTTCTTGTTTGTAAGAGTGTGACCCTTTCCGAAGAGGACCTCTACGGTCTCGGCGGTAAGATGCACGTGTCTTGCGGAAGTTTCAACGATGAATTTGTTAGACATAATAAAAACCTCTCTTTTAATATTTATTTTTTATTTTTGAAAAATCAAAACAATCGCAACTGATATTATACCATATTTTTCTTCGGTTGTAAATACTTAAAACTACCAAAACTATCAATAATATTGTAAAATACATCAATATTTTTAATAAAAGGCAGGGAAATATAATGAATGAAAAGAAAAACGATAATTCTCTTGAAAATAAGGCAGATAATTGTGAGAAGGAAACCGAAGAAAGAAATTTTGACGATATAGTAAAAAACGGCTCGGTAGTTACGAAAAATTCCAAGGAAGCCATACACTGTATTTCTATCATAGGACAGATAGAAGGGCATTACACGCTTCCCGACGGACAGAAGGCGACCAAATACGAGCATATAATACCGCTCCTTGTGGCTATTGAGGAAAATGATGATATAGAGGGGCTTCTGATAGTCCTAAATACCATGGGTGGTGACGTTGAGGCAGGGCTTGCGATAGCCGAGATGATAGCCTCAATGTCAAAGCCCTCGGTGTCTATCGTACTTGGCGGAGGACATTCGATAGGAGTTCCGCTTGCTACATCTGCAAAGAGGTCCTTTATCGTACCCTCGGCGACAATGACTATTCACCCCGTAAGAACAAACGGACTTGTCGTCGGCGTGCCGCAGACCTTCAGATATTTTCAGGAGATGCAGAGAAGAATAGTGAAATTTATATGCGACCATTCGTCCGCCTCGCCTGTAAAGATAAACGAGCTTATGATGCGCCCTGACGAGATAGCGACCGACGTAGGATCTATTATCGACGGTGACGAGGCGGTGAGATACGGCATTATCGACGAGGTCGGCGGCCTTTCGGACGCACTGAGATGCTTGCGAAATATGATAGCCGACAATAAAAAGGCATCAAAGAGCAGTGTAGAGGAGATAGAGTATAAGTAAGAAAAAGGCTGACTTGTGTCAGCCTTTTTTAAGTTATCGCATTTCTCTTAATTCCATTTTGATACGCTTTAATATTTTTCATTATCTCATCAAGACAGAGCCTTCTCGCCTCAGCACTCGCCCAAGCCATATGGGGAGTAAGACATACGTTGGGAAGCTCTTTTATCTTTGTGAAGGGGTGGTCAGCGGGGAAGGGCTCGAGTGAATAAACGTCAGAGCCAAACGAGCCGATAGTGCCCTCAAGTATTGCCTTTGCAACAGCCGCCTCGTCGGTGACTGCACCCCTTGCGGCATTGTAAAGTATTACAGAGCTTTTCATAAGAGAAAGCTCGCGCTCGCCTATAAGGCCGCGTGTGCCGTCGTTGAGAGGTGTATGTATAGAAATTATATCGGACTCTTTGCACAGAGTGTCGAGATCAACGCAGTTATAAAGAGAGTCGGGCGTGCGCTTGAATGCAAGGAGATTACAGCCGAAAGCCTCTGCGACGGCGGCGACCTTCTTTCCGATATTACCAAGTCCGATAATACCCCAAGTCTTGCCCGAAAGCTCGTTATAAACAGGCGCGACCTTGTTCGCTACTCCAAGGCGGGTATATTCTCCCGAGGTGACGTAGCTGTTGTATTCTCTGATATGAGTGGCGAGCTCAAGCACGGTGGCTACCGTTACTTGCGCAACGGAATTTGTAGAATATCCGACTACGTTGCTCAACTGAATACCGCTTTTTCTGCAATATTCAAGGTCAATATTGTCGTATCCCGTGGCGGCAATACATATCAGCTTCAAATTCTTTGCATATTTGAGATTGCTCTCATTGAGCTTTACCTTATTGAGAACGATAACGTCGGTATCGACTATCCTTTGAGCGACCATATCGGCGGGCGTAGAGTCAAACACCGTAAGCTCCCCAAGGGTAGAGAGAGGGGAAAGGTCAAGGTCGTTTCCGAGAGTTATTGCGTCAAGAACTGTGATCTTCATAAAATAATCAATTCCTATCTTTATTTGATATAGTTCATTATATCAAAAATAAAAGAGAATTGCAATAGAAAAAAGAAAAAGCACGCCGCGAGTGCGGCGTGGCGCGCGTGATGTTGTGAATTAATAGAGTGAGGTCTGCGAAGGTCCACGCCCTAAAAACATCCGCCCAGGATGTTTTTGTGCCGCATACGTGATGCACACGGGCTTCCGAA
>JAZNES010000039.1:0-2012 GCA_045588755.1 Eubacteriales bacterium
GGGACAGAGGAAAGCGCGGCAAGCCTCTTTTGGTCGTACTCGTCATAGGTAAGGTCAAAATAATCCGCCCTTCCCTCGCTGAAAACGAGCAGTCTGTCGGCTATCTTTCGCACGAAATATCTGTCGTGGGAAACGAATATGACCGTTCCCTCGTAATTCGAAAGAATATCCTCAAGGCTCTGCTTTCCGATAATGTCCATATGATTCGTAGGCTCGTCAAGAATAAGGACGTTCGGGTGCTTATTTAGTATCTTACAAAGAGTAAGACGTACCTTTTCTCCACCCGAAAGGGTTGAAGCCGCACGAAAAACGTCCTCTCCGCTGAACTGAAACGCGCCGAGCGCGCTTCTCACCTCGGTATCGTTGAGGCGCGGATACTCGCGCGCAAAAATATCGAAGATCGTATCATCTCCGCTTATCTGCGCAAGCTGCTGATCAAAGTATGCGATATCGGTATTATAACCGAAATCATAGCTTCCCGAAAGCTTCGGTATCTTGCCCATAAGCGTTTTGAGCAGTGTCGATTTTCCTATTCCGTTACCGCCTATAATGCCGAGCCTCTGTCCTTTTTCAAGGTTAAAGCTCACCTTTGCAAGAGGGCTTGTATAGCCGATAACGAGGTCTGTGACCCGAAGAACCTGCCGCGAGCTCTGAAATTCGGGCTGAAAGTTGGTCTTGTAGGTCTTGGTATTAAATCTGTCGGGCGCGCTTATTATCTTCATATGCTCGAGCAGCTTTATCTTGGACTGCACCATCTTAGCCTTGCTCGCCTTATATCTGAATCTTTCGATAAGTCTTGTAAGCCTTGCTATCTCTGCCTTCTGCGCCTCGTGATCCTTGAGCTGCTTTATATAATTTTCCTTTTTCTGCTTCTCAAAGGAGGAATAATTTCCTTTATAGCACCTCGTTTCTCCCCACTCTATCTCATAGACCTTGTTTACTATTCTGTCAAGGAAAAGACGGTCGTGAGAAACTATAACGAGAGTAGATTTATAGCTTTTCAGATACTCCTCAAGCCACTCGATAGTTTCTATATCAAGATGGTTCGTCGGCTCGTCGAGAAGCAATATGTCGGGTCTTGTAAGAAGCATTTTTATAAAGGCGATCTTTGTGCGCTGCCCACCCGAAAAAGCAGACAGCGGCTTTTGCTCGTCCTCTACCGAGAAGCCGAACTTGCGTATCATCGTCCCGTACTCTTTTTTATAGGTAAGTCCGCCAAGAGAAATATAGCGCTCATTAAGGTTTGAATAGCTCGAAATACAGCTCTCTTCTCCATTTTCCATTCTTTTGACGAGCTCTTGCATACGCTCTTCCATCTCGATAAGCTCGGAGAATACCTTTCGCACCTCGTCTACCATAGGAATGTCCTCGTTCTCAAAGGGCATCTGACGGAGATAGCTTATTTCGGGATTTCCAACCTTTATAACTCTATGCTCACTCTCGCCTGTTCCCTCTTCGAGCTCTACCTCACCCATTATCGCTTTGAGCAAGGTCGTCTTGCCGCAGCCATTCCTGCCGACTATGGCTATCTTCTCATTGTCGTTTATTTCTATGTCGATATTTTCAAGCACCATATCACTGTCATAATAGACGGCGCCGTTTATTATTTTATATTGCATCTTACAGATCCTTTAAGATATTCGTTACCTGTTAATTATACTAAAAATTACGATTTGTGTCAATATATGATATTTTAATATAACTTCAAAAAAAATATTGACATTTTTTGCAAAAAAGTGTATAATTATTCTCGCAAATTTATTTTTATTAAAAAGAGGTCAACAAAAATGTGGTTTGTACTTGCACTTATTGCTCTCGTTTGTTGGAGCGGTTCGGACATTTTCAGTAAGATAGGCTCAAAGCCCGATGATAAAAACAGCCATTGGAAAATGGTTATGGCTGTCGGTCTTGTTATGGGACTTCACGCAGCTTACCAGATCTTCTTCGGCGGCGTAGAGCTTACCGGCAAGGTCTTTATTACCTATCTGCCCGTATCCGCGCTGTACATACTG
>JAZNES010000040.1:0-3502 GCA_045588755.1 Eubacteriales bacterium
TTTCTCTTTTATGATTATATCACAATTTTTACCTTTTGTAAATATAAAAACGCCTCGGGATCTCCCGAAGCGTTTTTTTGTGTTTATTTTACCTTTACTGTCCAACCGCAGCTGTCGGCGACCTTACCCCACTGAATTGACGTAAGAGTATCGTAGAGCTTCTGCGCTATCGGTCCGATCTTCTGATCGTTTATTATCATCTTTTCTTTTCCGTTATCAAGAAGTCCCATAGGAGATACAACGGCAGCAGTACCCGTACCGAACGCCTCGTCGAGCTTCCCTGCCTTATAAGCTGCCTCGACCTCGGCAACCGAAAGCTTTCTCTCCTCGACCTCGTAACCCATATCGCGAAGAAGTTGAATACACGAAGCTCTCGTTACTCCGGGAAGTATGCTTCCCTCAGCGAGCGAAGGAGTGATGATCTTTCCGTCTATTACGAAGAAGACGTTCATAGCGCCTACCTCGTCTATATACTTGTGCTCTATTCCGTCAAGCCAGAGCACCTGTGAATATCCCATTGCCTCTGCCTTCTGTTGACCGATAAGCGAGCAAGCGTAATTTCCACCGACCTTTGCAAAGCCCGTTCCGCCTCTTACTGCTCTTACGTATTCATTCTCAACGAATATCTTTACGGGCTTTATTCCCTCGGGATAGTATGAGCCAACGGGAGAAAGGATTATCATAAATTTATAGCTGTGAGAGGGGTGAACTCCAAGCTGAACGTCGGTGGCGATTATGAAAGGACGGATATAGAGCGAAGTACCTTCAAGCGAGGGCACCCACTCCTCCTCGGTAGCGACAAGTGCCTTTATGGCATCGAGCGCATCAGAAGGATCGACCTTCGGTATGCACAAGCGTTCGTTTGTGTTGTTCATTCTCTCGATATTCTTATCGGGTCTGAAAAGCTGAACACTTCCGTCGGGAGTTCTGTAAGCCTTAAGTCCCTCAAACATCTCCTGCGCGTAGTGGAATATCATACACGCGGGATCGAGAGAGAGAGGTCCGTAAGGAACTATGCGGGCATCGTGCCAGCCAATTCCGTCATCATAGTCCATAATAAACATATGGTCTGTAAAATATCTTCCAAAGCCGAGCTTATTCTGATCGGGCTTTTCTTTTCTGTTTTCTACGAGTTCGTATCTTATATCAAGCATTAAAAATCATATCCTTTCGTTAGCAAATCAGATATTTGCCGCAATTATATCTCCCATTTCGGAGCAACCGACCTTTTTCATACCGTCCTGCATAATATCGGCAGTTCTGTATCCGTCATCAAGCGCCTTCTCTACTGCGGCTTCAATTGTATCAGCCTCGGTAGCCATATTGAAGGAATATCTGAGCATCATAGCTGCAGACATTATAGTTCCTATGGGATTTGCTATATTCATTCCTGCGATATCGGGCGCTGAACCGTGAATAGGCTCGTACATACCGAGCGTACCCTCCGAAAGACTTGCAGAGGGCATCATTCCGATAGAGCCCGTAAGCATACTTGCCTCGTCGGAAAGAATATCTCCGAACATATTCTCGGTCACGATAACGTCAAACTGCGAAGGGTTCTTTATAAGCTGCATCGCGGTATTGTCAACGAGTATATCATTGTACTCGACGTCGGGATACTCCTCGGCAAGCTTATGCATCGTCGCTCTCCAGAGTCTTGAAGAATCAAGGACGTTTGCCTTATCGACCGAAGCGAGTCTTTTTGAACGCTTTCTCGCACTCTCAAACGCGACTCTTCCTATTCTCTCGATCTCGGGAACACTGTAGGTCATCTCGTCGGTAGCCACCTTAACGCCGTTCACAGTTTCTGTTCTTCTCGCGCCAAAATATATACCGCCCGTGAGCTCACGGACTATCATAAGATCTATCCCGTTTCCGACTATGCTCTCTTTGAGAGGAGAGGAATCAGCAAGCTGTGAAAAGAGCTTTGTGGGACGGAGATTTGCGAAAAGCCCCAGCTCCTTACGTACCGCGAGAAGCGCCTTTTCGGGTCTTATCGAAGGATCGACGTTATCCCATTTCGGACCTCCCACAGCACCGAGAAGCACGCTATCGGCTTCAAGACACTTTTTCATTCCGTCCTCGGTTATCGGCACACCGTATTTATCTATCGAGCAACCGCCGATATCGACCTCGGTATAGTTGAATTTGTGAGAAAACTTCTTCTCTATCGCGCCGAGCACCTTTATAGCTTCGCTCACTATCTCAGGACCTATTCCGTCACCGCGAAGCACCGTGATATTTTTGTTCATCTTTTACACCTTCTTTATTGAGGACAAAAGTCCGTCGGAATCTATAATATTCTTTACAAACTCAGGGAAAGGCTCTGCCTTATAGCTTTCATTCTTAGTGATATTGGTTATAACTCCGCTATCGAAATCGACTGACACCTCGTCGCCGTCGCATATCTTCTCGCTCGCCTCGGGACATTCAAGGATAGCAAGACCGATATTTATTGAGTTCCTGAAAAAGATACGCGCAAAGGTAGACGCGATAACACAGGAGACGCCCGAGTTCTTTATAGCTATCGGCGCGTGCTCTCTTGACGAGCCACAACCGAAGTTAGCACCGCCTACGATTATATCGCCCGCCTTTACCTTTTTGACGAAATCCTTATCGATATCCTCCATACAGTGAGCCGCAAGCTCCTTATGGTCTGCGGTATTGAGATATCTCGCGGGAATTATAACGTCGGTATCGACGTTATCTCCATATTTATGTACAAATCCGTTACTCTTCATAGTATCCTCCTCACTCCATATCTCTGGGATCGCAGATATATCCGCAAACTGCTGTAGCTGCCGCCACCTCGGGGCTTGCAAGGTATATCTTTGAGGTTACGTGTCCCATTCTTCCGACAAAGTTTCTGTTTGTAGTGGCTACCGCGATCTCGTCCTCTGCAAGAATGCCCATATATCCGCCAAGACAAGGTCCGCAGGTAGGAGTCGATACGACACAGCCCGCGTCTATGAATATATCTATATATCCCTCTTTGATACATTCCTTATATATCTTCTGAGTAGCGGGAATAACGATACATCTTATTCCGTCGGCAACGTGCTTCCCGCGAAGGATCTCTGCCGCCGCCTTCATATCCGATATTCTGCCGTTAGTGCAAGAACCGATAACTACTTGATCGGGTCTGATATCTGTAAGCTCGCGCGCGTTCTTTGTATTTTCAGGCAGATGCGGACAAGCAACCGTCGGCCCTATTGCCGAAAGGTCTATATCAATGACCTCGTCATACTCGGCGTCGGGATCTGCGCTGAATATCTTAAAATCTCTCGTTACTCTTTCCTTTACGTAAGCGAGGGTTATATCGTCGACCTCAAATATACCGTTCTTTGCTCCCGCCTCGATAGCCATATTAGCCATGCAAAGCCTATCGTCTATCGAAAGAGATCTAAGCCCTTCTCCCGAAAACTCCATTGATTTATAAAGCGCGCCGTCAACGCCTATCTTGCCTATTATATAAAGGATAAGTCGGATCGTAGCCATGTCG
>JAZNES010000041.1:0-2363 GCA_045588755.1 Eubacteriales bacterium
GTGAGCACGGAGAGCGGAGCAAGGGCTGCGGGAGCAAGACCAAATGTTTGAAAGTTTTTGGAAAGCGTGAAAACCTTTTTTCAAAAAGGTTTTCGCATCTCTCTTAACACAAACTAACTCTTCGATAAATCAAAATTTGAAAAAATAAGCTATTAGACATCAAAGGTTTTATAAAAAAGCAAAAATTTTTTATAACCTATTTATTTTCACGATTTTCTATGTTATAATAAATAAAATAGGATTTTTTGTTTTTCGGAGGCTTATTTTGTCGGATAAGGAGCTACTCTCAAGAAATTTGCAACCGATCCTTCTCGGCGATTCGAAAAGCACGAGAAGATTGGCGCGAAGCATCTATAAAAAATACGGTGTGATCTCTTATATATGCGACTCAAAGCGCACCACCTCGAGTCTTTTCTCGCAGTCTTTCGCCTTTTGGAAGGTGTCGGGTGCTGATTTTCCCGAGCTTCTTTGCGAAGAGCTCATACGCCTTGCTTCCTTTGACGAGGAGTGCATCTATATCGTCATACCGACCGACGAGTGCTACCGAGCAATTACAGAAAAACATTTGGACAAGCTTTGTGCTTTCTTTCTTTTGAATACCCCCGAGGACCCATTTCGCGATATTCCTCTCATAAAGCCCGAAAGGAGATAGATATGCTTTTTTACGAACTTTTTAAGAATATTCAAAACAAAAAAATTCTCTGCCCCGAGGGAGTCTGCCTTGATACGCTTGAGGTAACCGACATCTCCTGCGATTCAAGAGCTGCCAAGGAAGGCTCGGTCTTCGTCTGCATATCGGGCTCCTTTAACGACGGACATGAATATGCCGCCTCGGCGTATAAGAAGGGCTGCAGGATATTCGTCACAGAAAAGGATATTTCCCTGCCCTCTGATGCGGTAATAGTCGAGGTCGAGGATTCAAGACGCGCGCTCGCTCTTATTTCTGCCGAATTTTTCTCGAACCCCGCAAAGAAGCTCACCGTCATCGGAATAACGGGAACGAAGGGCAAGACGACCACCTCGCTTCTTATATACAATATACTAAACGCAGGAGGTATTCCCGCAGGATATATCGGCTCAAACGGCGTCGATTTCGGGGATTCTCACTTTGACACCGTCAACACCACCCCCGAAAGCTACGACGTGCAGAAATATATGGCACAGATGGTCGAGCGCGGAGTAAAGGTCGTAATAATGGAGGTCTCCTCGCAGGCTCTTATGCTTGCCAGAGTCCACGGAATAAAATTTGATATCTGCGTATTTACCAACCTCTATCCCGACCATATAGGCAAATACGAGCACCCCGATTTCGATAACTACAAGGCGTGCAAGCACTCTCTTTTCACCGATTACAATACCGATTTTGTGGTATATAACGCCGACGACGAGCACGCCGCCGAGATGATAGCGGGCTGTAACTGTCCCTGCAAGGGTATCGCGGTAAACGCAAAGACCGACTACCGCGCCGACGACATCTCGTTTTTCCGTTCTCCCGGCTCTATTGGAGTTTCCTTCTCTTGCTCTATCGACTCTGCGCGCTTCGGCGTTTCTCTTTCCTTTCCCGGAGAATTCAGCGTATATAACGCTCTGACCTCTATCGCTGTCTGCCGAAAGCTCGGGCTTGAATACGATGTTATCTGCGAGGCTATGAGGAAGATACGCATAAAGGGAAGATTTGAAACTATCGAGCTTCCTAACGGCGCAACTGCTATTATCGACTATGCGCATAACGGAGTCAGCCTTCAGGCCGCCCTTACCGCCCTTCGCGTTTACGAGCCAAACAGACTCATCTGCCTTTTCGGCTCGGTCGGCGGAAGAACCAAGATGAGAAGAGCCGAGCTTGGACTCGTCGCCTCACGAGAGGCAGACCTTTGCATTATAACCTCGGACAACCCCGACAATGAATCTCCGATAAATATAATCGGTGATATAGCGTCGTACTTTACGGCAGGCTCTTGTCCTTACGTGGCTATTCCCGACAGACGAAGCGCAATCGAGTACGCCCTTCGCAATTCCGAAAAGGGAGATATAATTCTCCTTGCAGGAAAGGGACACGAAAAATATCAGGTCGTCTGCGGTGAAAGACAGTATTTCAGCGAGGCAGACATCATCAAGGAAAGCTTCTCGCTTTGTCAGAATAAATAAATTTTGATTTATAGGTGAGAATTAAATTTTTAAGGCTCCCTCTGGGAGGGAGCTCCCGACGGAGTCGGGTGAGGGAGAGTGCGTTACAATGAAGCAAATTCAAGCTCAACGTCACGTAGGCTCCTTCCACCGCTATCGCGGTCCCCCGTCTCGCTGCGGCTCGGTCACGCTCGGGCTCTGACACCACAAGTCGGAGGCCAAGCGGTCTTAGGAAGACA
>JAZNES010000042.1:0-2043 GCA_045588755.1 Eubacteriales bacterium
GAAGAGAGAAAGCATAGAGGAATATTTTGATTTTCTGTCTACCGTATATATGGGATCTCTTACCGAAAGGTCAGCGGTAAAGCCCTGATAATCCGCGTCGGTAAGGGAGCCGTAATAAAGAGCCTCGTTGCCGTCTGTGGCATCTGTTGCGGTATAGCTCATAAGAACGAAAGCGTCATCGGGCAGAGCCTCGTCGGCATCGGTGAAAAGCTTTCTGAGAGCCTCGTTTCTTTCGGCGGGATTTTCACTTGCGCTGAAGGTTGCGGTGCCTACACTTTTACTGTCGGGGAAGCAGCAATCCTCAAGGATGAAGCCCTTTATATTAAGCTCATAAAGCTCTTTCATAATACCGATGATATAGCCTCGGCTTTCATCGAGGCAGGGGTCAAGCCAGGGACTTCCGCCCTCTTCGTCACTGCCGTCGAGCCAGTTTATATCGGTATCCATATATTTTACCGCAAGCTCAGGGCTCGATGTGGCTATTGCAGTGTCGGGGAAGCAGTGGAGCCTTGCAATTATACTGATGCCGTTTTCTTCAAAAATATCTACCGCACTTCTTACGGTGTCGTTATAAAAGGCACTGCAGCGTCCCTTAATGGCATAGTCGAGAGTGGAAAAGTAATTGAGTCTGCCTTCGGGAGTTTTGAAGGTGATGACCACACTGTTGCAGTCCATTCTTTTAGCCTTGCGCACAAAGCTGTTGAGATATTTTGTGTTGCCTAATTTTTCATAGGGCATACAGATTGCTCTTACCCCGTCGCTTTCAAGCAGACTTTCTCCGACCTCTGTGGGCGTACTGTCCGAAGGATCAGGCTCGCTTGAGGAAATTTCCAGACCTAACGAAACGAGGAAAAAGGAAAGACAAACGAGAACGATGCAGGTAATACCGCCGGTGGCAAGCTTTATGATGCCGGAATAACGTTTTCTGTTTTTTCTTCTCTTAATGGGAATGTTACCTGCAGGGTATTCCCTCGAAAAGGTATAATAGCTTTTTTTGACACGCAGACGGTTATCCTCCTTCATACGGTCGCGAAGCCTTGATAGGAATTTTTTCATGCTGACCTCCTGAGGATGACCTGAGAGGTCATCTTAGTCAAAGGTAAATTAAATAAACAGAGAGCCCGATGAAGCACTGCCGAGAGCCAGTGCCACAAGGGAAATATAGATAAACAGTGCGGGAGTACCCTTGAAAAAGGCAGGGATATAGGGGTTCGCACTTATATGTCTCATGCCGCCTCTGATAATGAGCAGAGAAACAACAAAGGCTAAGCCTGCACCGAGGGCTGTGCCCACTGCTTCTGTAAGTGATGCTTTGCCGAGAAAGGGTACGCACAGCACGAGACTGTTGAAGGCACAGAAGCCGAGGGAATTCATATATTTCTTGTTGGCTCTGAGCAGATATCTGCATACAATTGCCGAAGCAAGATAAATACCCGCGAGAATTACGGTGTAGCAAAGCATATCCCGCGAAGCACTGTAGGGCAGGAGCTTATCAAAGAGGGGATGTGCAAAGCGGACGGCAATTGAAAGAGCGAGGCAGAAAAAGGTAACCCAGAAGCCGTACATAAGAAGGTAGCGGGGCTTTTTTGCACCCTTTATGCTTTCGTCAATGCCGAAGGCACCGCTCAGAACGGTATTCTGAATAAGAGAGGTGAAAAGTGTGACGGAAAGCATACGTAAAAAAATCTGAAGCATATTATTCACCCTCTCCTTCCTGAATATCTCTTTGTCCCGAATGAAGGTCTATAATATCGTACTCCTCGGAGGAATCCGAAAGAGCGGAATTTCTTTTCCTTCCGATACCCGGGTCTCTGAGCAGGATTTTATCACCGCTGCTTCTCATAGAGAAGGTGTTTGTGTGTTCATCGGGATAGAATCTGATTATTATTGCCTTGTGTGCGGCGGCGAGAATGCCGAGAAGAAGGAAGGCAATGAAGGGAAGTGCGCCGTTGGGTATCGAGGGAATATGCTTATAGGTGTGGAAAATAGTGCCGTAGGTGATAAGCTCTCTAACCGTAGCGATAATAAGTGCCGCTACTCCGT
>JAZNES010000043.1:0-2624 GCA_045588755.1 Eubacteriales bacterium
GACCGCCCACGCCCTTTAGTATTATCCCTTCGACTCTTTCTCTCTTTTCCACGTTTACCTCTTTCAAAAATCAAATTGACTATTCTTTATGAGCTTACGTAAATATCAACGCTTTGCCCCTTGCCCGATATGTCGCTGTTCGCGCTCGGTGACTGCGAGACGACCGTTCCCGACGGCATCGCGCTCTTGACGGCGTAGATGTTTCCGCAGATAAGCTCGTATTCGTTCAGTATCTCCTTCGCCTCGCCAAGACTCTTGCCTATAAGCGAGGGGATCTTTTTATTTATATTGGCAGGTGTGCTCGGTAAAGGCTCGTAGCTCTTTTTCTTGCCAAGACTTATTTCTATTGTGACCTTCTGTCCCTCGTAAAAGCTCTCGTTCGGCGCGGGATCGCTCGCTATGACGAGCCCGCTTCGCACTGTGCTTGAATAGACTCTTTTTTCCTCGACTGCAGCCCCCATATTTTTAAGCTCAAGGACTGCATCTCTGCCGAGAGCACCAATAATATCGGGCATAGTAAAGTCTCTTTTCCCACGGCTGACGACGACCGAAAGCGACGGAAGCCCTTCTCCCTTGTATATTTTTCTGAGGACTCCCCCACTCGGCTCTTGCTTTATGACCTCACCGCTCGGGATATTCATATCGTACTCATAGCTTACCCGTATATCGTAATACGCCTCGTCGATAAGCTCTCTTGCGCTCTCGTAGCTCATTCCGACGACAGACGGCACCACGAGGGTGGTATATCTGCCGAAATAGTCCTTTATAAAAAGCTTGTAGAGAACGGCAATTCCCGAAACAAAGCAAACGAGGATTATACCCGAGAGCGCGCCCGCAAGCACGGGAGTAAGCGTGGGCAAGCTCTTTTTAGCCTCTCGCTTCTCTCTGCGCTTTCTGCGCCATTCGGCAAAGGTGTCGCCCGTACGGTGGGCAAAAGTCAACAGAGTCCGAGCACCTTTTCTCAGATCTGCGCCAAAAGCAATAAGCGCTTTTTTCAAGGAGGCTAAAAAGCCCCTCTCTTTTTTTCTGCGCGACAGTGCCTCAAGCTTCGAAAGCTCAAAAAAGAGAGCAAGCTCTACCTCGTCGACTCTGTAGCCGTAAAGCCTCTTTGGGCTGTCACTTGATGCCCTGCGGTATCTTCGCAGAGGCTTTTCCTTTTGTAATATCTTGTTTTTTGACGGTCTTATCCTATATACCATAATTTCTCCCTATAAAAGATATGTACCGTCAAATTTTATTTATTCTATGTTTTGGGAATCACGGCGGAGCTGACCGCAGGAGGCGTTTATGTCCTCGCCGAGCGTCCTTCTTACAGTGGCTCTTATTCCCTTCGCTTCAAGAGCTGCGGCAAATCTCTGCACCGCATTCTTGTCGGGCCCCTTGAAATCCCTCTCTCTTACCGCATTGACGGGTATGAGATTTACGTGTATCGGCATCGTGTCGTTTCGGCTTCGAAGCTTTGAATTGAGAAGCCCTGCAAGTGAGAGCGCGGCACTCTCGGAATCGTTCTTGCCCGCGATCAGCGTATATTCAAAGGATATGCGTCTGCCCGTTGCCGCAAAGTATCTCTTGCAGGCGTCAAGCAGAGAATCTATATTCCATTTTTTGTTGATAGGCATTATCTGGCATCGCGTCTTATCGTCAGAGGCGTGAAGAGATATCGAAAGAGTAATGGCAAGGTCCTCCTTTGCCAGCATATCTATCTTGTCAACGAGCCCGCAGGTTGAGAGCGAGATGTGTCTGTAACCGATATTGAGCCCCTTCTCGTGACCGACGAGTCGCAAGAAGCGCATGACGTTATCGTAGTTGTCAAGAGGCTCGCCGATACCCATCATTACTATATTGGAAATTCTCTCCCCCAAGTCCTTCTGCGCGGCGATCACCTGCCCGACAAGCTCGCCCGCCTCAAGATCTCTTACCTTTCCGCCTATGGTCGAGGCACAAAAGACACAGCCCATAAGACAGCCGACCTGCGAGGATATGCATATCGTATTGCCGTGCTTGTATTTCATCACGACGCTCTCAACGCAGTTTCCGTCCTCAAGCGAGAAAAGATATTTTACAGTTCCGTCAAGAGAGGAAACGAGCTTCTTTTCTACCTTCGGCAGATGATATCGCGAAACCTCGGAGAGCTTCTCCTTGGTCTTTTTTGAGATATTCGTCATCTCGGCGGGAGATACACCGCGCTGAAGCTGTTCAAAAAGCTGTGTCGCGCGGTATTTGGGCTCTCCTATTGATGCCACAAGCTCACTGAGCTCCTCGATAGATAAAGAGAGCAGATTTTCTTTTTTTATATTTTCGGTCATTATATCTACCCCTTCCTATCTATATCTTTTTTCTGAGCTTTGCCACAAAGAATCCGTCTGTGCCGTGCTCGTCGGGCAAAAGCGTCACCATTCCGCTTTTACATTCGAACTTCCCGACGCTGAAGGGACAAAGCTCAAAACCGCCGTGCTCCGAAAGAAATCTCTCGATGTTTTTCTCGTTTTCCTCGGGGAATATCGTACAGGTGGAGTATATAAGCTCCCCGCCCGCGCGAAGATATCTCACCGAGCTTTTAAGTATATCGTACTGTATGTCGGGAAGACCGCTTGATACCTTGGGGGATTTATAACGCAGCTCAG
>JAZNES010000044.1:0-2333 GCA_045588755.1 Eubacteriales bacterium
AGGCATATTTTGTCCATAGAATATTGATATGCAGTTTCATAGGTTATATCGTCAGCTGCCTGATCGATAATACCCACGCCAAAGTATTCAGCGATAGCTCTTATGCAGGTATTATATCTTTCAAGCCTTTGTATCTTCTCAGGGACATTCGTTTCCATAGTTTCCTGCAATGTCATACACCATATCTCAGCATTGGGATATTGCTCCTGCATTGCTCTTATAGAAAGTGCGTAAACCTGCTCAAAGTTTTTAAAGGTACTTCCCTGTGTTGCTCCGCCCACTTTATTAGCATTCTGAATGACTTTAGTCATCCAATCATTTAGTCTTTTCATTGCCGAGCCCTCTCCCTCAGAAGTTAAAAGACCGTATATTTCAGAGTCAACAGGCATGTACTTCAACATATCATTGACTCCAAGGTAAACGATTATAACGTCGGGCGCAATATCGTCTGCTGTATTTTTAGGTGTTTTATTATCGCGATGGAGCTGAACGGCGCGCTCAAGCATATTGTCACAATTCTGACCGTATGCCGTAGAACCACTCCAGGAGTTTATAACGCAACGCTTCATTCCTATATCGTCAATAAGTCTGCCCCAATAAGTATATGTCGAATCGGGCATAGTCATAACGCTGTTGGGCCCATAATATACCGCGTTTCCACCGATAGTGGAGTTGGCGGTCGTATCGTTGCACACTCCCGCAAAGGTCGAAATACTGTCGCCCATAACGGACACGTATTTGCCCTTATATTTCTCACGAAGTGCTTCAACCATATCGTTATATGCTTTATTGCTCTTTATGTTCTTGTAGTCCTCCTCGCTCTCGTAGGTCTTTTTCCACTCGAGATTGATAAGGAGAGTATCCTCTGAATATGCTATTGAATTAGTACCGACACCTCTGTAGCTGTTTCCGAGGTGCGGAGCACCACTTGCTATAAGTTTATATGTTTTTGAAGTTTTATCAGCTCCGTCAAGGAGAGCGATCACCGCAGTATCACCTGCATTTGAAAAACCAAGCACCTCGTCCTTGTCTATAACTATATTGTAAGACGTGAGATCTACCTTTATAATCTTATAGATATCAGACTCGTTAGGTTTTAATCCGTGCTCTGCCGCATCTATCTTTATTTGGTAGCTTTTCTCAGGTCTTACTTTCAGATCGCTATAATTAGAGCCGTAAACGTTCAAAGTAAAAATAAAGGAGCCTGCCTTAGCAGCGTTTGTCTTGATTATAGGAAGTGTTATTGAGGTAAGCTTACAGTCATTGATCAAGGAAGCATTACACATTATGATCGTGCCGTCAACGTTAGGACGGATCGCCTTAAATTTACCCTCCTTTTTTCTGAAACCGTTATATATATCACGCATCACCGCATCGTCTACAAGTGTTTCTTTAACGGTATGAGGAATCTTTTCGACAACCTCGTCCTTTTCATCTTCATCAACGTTATCGGGAATATCATCAGGATCCTCGGGAAACTGTCCGCAGGACGTCAGAAATGCGCTTGTCAGAAGCAAAAGCGCTATAAGTAAAGCTAACAGTTTTTTCATAATAAATCTCCTTATAAGGTTAACTATACCGATATTGTACCTTAGTTGGACAAGAAAGTCAATAGCTTCAAACAAAAAATCTCCCACCTTGGGCTACCTACCATAAAGCAGGTAGGATAGCCCAAGAGCGCCTTTCTAAGAATGAGATACGGTGTAACCGAAGTTTCGGTTATGCCGTTTTCTCTTTTATATTAACTTCTTGTTCTCGTTCCCATTTCACATCTTCCAAATGCTCCTCGAACATTTCCTCTATTTCCTCGGCTGTGGGAATATAGACGATGCCGACACCGTGATAATACACATCAATCTGCTGATGTCTGCGCTTATCTTTGCGGTATGGAGCGTGGACTACGATCTTGGAAACGAATTCGTGGACAAGTTCGGGAGTAAGCTCCTTCACCTCGGTTATCTTTTTAACCTTGGCAATAAACTTCTCAATATCGTCCGTCTGCTGCTTGCCCGCTTCGATCTCTGTGCGAAGTGTTTCGGCAAGCTTTATCTTTTCCGCTTGCTCATCCTCATACATTTTGGACATCTGAGCAAAACGGTCATCGGACAATTTTCCCGATAGGTTGTCCTCGTAAATACGCATAAAACGTGTGTCAAGCTCGGCTATTCGCTTTTCGGTCTTTTCAAGCTCCCGTCTTTTCTTGGATAGCTCTTTACGGCTTTCCTCGATAGATCGGACTTTACTGCTGAACGGTATGGCTTCGTAGTCGAGCATTATGCCGTCAGCTATTATTTTGATTGTTCCAAATGGCGTATTCAGCATAATGCTTCTCC
>JAZNES010000045.1:0-3913 GCA_045588755.1 Eubacteriales bacterium
TACCATAAAATACCTATGTTTTGCAATAGGTTTGAAAAAATAATTTTAAAAAACTCAAAAGAAGCTCAAATCGACAAAAATCAGTTGACAAATCGAGTAAAAAGATATATAATAGAAAAGAAAGATAAACACGGAGGTAAATAAACATGGTTGTAACAAAGGAATCCATTATCGGTGATGTTCTCGACGCTTGTCCCGACACCGCACGTTTCTTTTTCGAGATAGGAATGCACTGCCTCGGATGCCCCTCTGCAAGAGGAGAATCTATCGGCGACGCTTGCATGGTTCACGGAACCGATGCTGACGCACTCGTAAATAAGATCAACGATTTTCTTGCTAACAAGTAATATCGCAAACGGGGCTGCGGGAGATCCCGCAGCCCCTGTAAGTTTTCTGATTTTTCCGAAAGGACGTTTATATAGATGAATCCTCCCTCTCTCTCAAAAAGGCTTATGGCGGCGGCTTCCTTCGTGCGTGAGGGCGCTATCGTGGCTGACGTGGGCACAGACCACGCCTACCTGCCGATATACCTCGTGCTTACAAAAAAAGCCAAAAGAGCTATAGCCTCCGATATAAATAAAGGACCCTACCTCAGCGCTACCGCCAACGTAAAGGAATACTCTCTTGAGGATAAGATAGAAACTCTTTGCGTAGGAGGGCTTTGCGGCATAGACAGCTATGAGCCTACCGATATCCTTATCTGCGGTATGGGAGGAGAGCTTATTTCTGACATTCTGGCGGCGGCTCCCTTTGTAAAAAATACCGATATAAGACTTATTTTACAGCCAATGACACATTCCGAGATCCTGCGAGGGTTCTTGCTTGACAACGGATTTTCAATAATAGGAGAATCGCTTGCCAAGGAAGAAGATAGGATATACCAGATAATCTGCGCCGAATACAGCGGCAACGACAAAAAAGAAGAATACGACCCTGCCGAGCTTCTTTTGGGCAGGCTTAACATAGAGGCGGGAGACGAGAGCTTTCGTGAGCTTCTCGACCGCCAGATACGAACAACAAAGAAGATAAAAGACTCCAAGCTCTCGGCAAATGCCGATGCGAGCGAGGAGGAAAAGCTACTCATACTTTTGGAGGAACTGAAAAATGAAGGTAAATGAGCTATACCGCTATCTTGAGAGTCTTATTCCCTCTTGTCTTTCTTGCGAGTGGGATAACGACGGTCTTATGTGCTGCCCCGACGGCGACAAGGAAGTAAAGAAGGTCCTTGTAGTGCTTGACGTAACGGGCGACGTCATAGACGAGGCAATATCGGGCGGATATGACGTGATAATCTCCCATCACCCCTTCATTTTCTCGGGAATAAAGGCTCTTAACGACGACAATTACGTTGCCAAAAAGGCGATAAAAGCAATAAAATCAGGGGTGAGTGTGATGTCCTTCCACACAAGACTCGATGCTGTGACGGGTGGCGTCAACGACAGCCTCGCATCTCTTCTCGGCCTTAAAAACGTTCTGCCCTTCGGCGCGGAAAACGAGATGATAGGCAGAATAGGCGAGCTTGGTAGCCCGATGAGCGCAGAGGATTTTGCAAAAAAGGTAAAGGACGTGCTCGGCTCACCTGCGGTGCTTTTGGCAGATGGCGGAAGGCCCGTCAAAAAGATCGCCATAGTAGGCGGCGAGGGCGGCGATTTCCTTGGTGACGCGATAGCCGCGGGAGCTGACACATACCTTAGCGGTCGCCTCAAATATCACCAGATGACAGACGCAAAGGAGCTCGGGATAAACCTTATCGAGGCGGGACATTTCTACACCGAGGACCCCGTCTGTGAGGTAATCTGCGAGATGCTCTCAAAGGTATCTGTAGAGGCAGTCCGATATTTCAGCAACAGAATAAAGGCTATCTGACAAAACAGTAAAGGAAGTTAAAATATGACATACGTTATTTCTGATATTCACGGAAATTTTGATAAATTCAAGACCCTTCTTGATACTATCTCCTTTGGGGAAAACGACGTTATCTACCTGCTTGGCGATACAGTCGATTACGGAGAGGAGTCAATAGAGCTTCTATGCGATATAAGCATGAGATATAACGTCATTCCGATACTTGGAGAGCACGACTATAAAGCATTTAAGCTCCTCTCGGCTCTTAACGAGATGCTCAACGACGGAACTATGCCCGACGAGGAGACTCTTTCTCTTATGACCGAGTGGATAGCCGACGGCGGACAGAAGACGATGGAGGGCTTCAAGACGCTCGACGCGGATATGCGAGAGGGTGTGCTTGACTACCTTTCTGATATGTCACTCTATGAGGAGATAGAGGTCAAGGGACAAAAATATCTTCTCGTTCACGCAGGCATTGCCGATTTTGACGAGGGCATCGAGCTTGCGGACTGTATGCCCGAGGACTTTATAAGCGAGCCTCTTGACACCACCAGAGAATATTTTGAGGACACTATCATAATAGCGGGACACGTACCGACCGACACGGTAGAGGGCGCCGATCCCGAAATGATATTCTACGGAGAGGGCTCTATCCTTATCGACTGCGGAGCAGCCTTTGGCGGCAAGCTCGGCTGTCTCTGCCTTGAGAATGGCAAGGAGTATTATGTCTGATAAAAATCTTAATGTCGGGGACGTATTAGACCTCGATATACTCGAAATAAACAACCTCGGCATCGGCGTTGCAAAGAAGGACGGATTCGTCGTTTTCGTAAAGGGTGGCGTCAGTGGCGACAAAGTAAGCGCAAAGGTCATAAAGGTGACCAAAAGCTTTGCCGTTGCCCGCCTTGAAAAAATAATCTCACCCTCGCCCTACCGAGAAGATGACGACAGTGCCTGCAAAGAGCCTGCCGCCTGCGGCGGCTGTGTCTGGCGCAACGTAAGCTTTGAGCACGAGCTCTTTATGAAGCAAAAATACGTAAGCTCGGCTTTTCTCAAGGTTGGTATCGGAGAGGACAAGGCAAAGGTACTCCCCGTTATACATACCGATAAAATATACCGTTACAGAAATAAGGCTCAGTATCCCGTCGCCTCCTTTGCGTCGGGTATAAAGGCGGGATTTTACGCAACAAAGACGCACAATATAATCCCGATATCCGACTGCCTCATACAAAATCCCGATTTTGCCCCGATAGTAAAGAGAGTCTGCGATTTCGCAAACGAGAACAAAATATCGGCATATGACGAGAAAATCGGCAAAGGGCTTCTGAGGCATATCTATCTTCGTTCGGCTGATAAGACGGGCGAGATCATGCTCTGCCTTGTCATAAACGGAAGCTCTCTTCCCCGTGCGAACGAGCTTGTAAGGCTGATAAACGAGGAGTTTCCAAGGGTGGTAAGTATCTATCTCAATATAAACCGCGAGAATACCAACGTCGTGCTCGGCGAGGAATATAAGCTCCTCTTCGGCAAGGAATTTATCGAGGATATTCTCTGCGGAGTGCGCTTCAGAATAGCACCCGAGGCGTTTTATCAGGTCAACCGCGACGGCGCGGAGCTCCTGTATAATAAGGCGGCAGAGCTCGCAGTGGAAAACGGTGAAAGTGCCGACAAGCCGACGGTGATCGACCTCTACTGCGGCGCGGGAACGATAGGGCTCTCGCTTGCAAAAGCCGCAAAGAGAGTCGTTGGCATCGATATAGTTGAAAAGTCGATAGAGTGCGCCAAGGAGAATGCGCGCCTCAATAAAATAGATAATGCCGAATTCTTCTGCACCGACGCGGGCGAGCCCGAAAACATAAAGAAATGTCTTGACAAATGCGGTGTGGAGCTTTCAGAGGCAGTAGTCATACTTGACCCGCCGAGAAAAGGAAGCACACCCGAGCTTATTGAATTTCTCGCGGAACAGAATGTCGGCAAGGTAGTCTATATCTCCTGCAACCCCGACACCCTCGCGCGCGACGCCGAATGCTTTTTGAGATACGGCTACTCGCTTGGCGATATTCAA
>JAZNES010000046.1:0-3810 GCA_045588755.1 Eubacteriales bacterium
TTTCTTACACTTGTAAGGGCTGAAAAGCCCTACCAAGTGTGTTTCCACTATTACAGATATTGTGTCTGTACAGACCTCTTTATTGCCGTTAGGCGATAAGACAAGAAAGGCTGGTCTTAATTTATGGATATCATCAGTACCTTGATAAACGGGCTTAGTCTTGGCGCAGTTTACGCTATGATAGCTCTCGGTTATACAATGGTTTACGGAATCGCAAAAATGCTTAACTTTGCCCACGGCGACGTTATTATGGTGGGCTCCTTTATAATTTTCTTTATGATTCAAATGACGGCTAACCCTTGGATAGCCATACTTTGCGCTATACTCTTCTGTATCGTTCTCGGTATAACGATAGAGAAGGTGGCTTACAAGCCTCTTCGCGGCGCATCCTCTCTTGCCGTACTTATCACTGCCATAGGTGTAAGCTATATGCTTCAAAGCCTTGCGCAGCTAATATTCGGCGTAACACCTATACCGGTATCCTTATTCAGTGAATTATCGTCCATCGAGATCGGTGGCATAACAATAAAATTGACCTCGCTTATAACCTTAGTTATCAGTGCTGCTATAATGGTCGCTCTTACACTTTTCGTCAATCGCTCAAAGGCGGGACGCTCTATGCTTGCGGTCAGCGAGGACAGAGGCGCGGCTCAGCTTATGGGTGTAAACGTTAACCGCACTATCGCTCTTACCTTTGCAATAGGCTCGGCTCTCGCGGCGATAGCAAGCATATTCTATCTCTTTATGACACCCGTTACACAGCCCACGTTTGGCGCGATGCCTGGCATCAAAGCATTCGTTGCGGCGGTTCTTGGCGGAATAGGAAGCATTCCCGGTGCGATGCTTGGCGGAGTACTCCTTGGCATAATAGAGCAGTTCGCTCTCAAATACGAATTCCTCGCTCCCTATGCCGACGCGGTGGTATTCAGTATTCTTGTAATCGTTCTTCTTGTGAAGCCTACGGGACTCCTCGGCAAGAAGAGAAATGAGAAGGTGTAATTATGAAGAAAACTTTGTCATTTTTGAAAAAGAACTCCTCAACGGTATTTAATTATTCCTTCGTTTCTGTTTTGCTTGTAGTATTCGGCATAATATTTATCGCGAGCGGCGGCAGTCCACGTATGCCAATATTCACACCGAATATGCTCACTCAGATAGCCTATACTATGATCCTTGTGCTATCTCTTAATCTCGTAGTGGGCTTCCTCGGAGAGCTTTCTCTCGGACACGCAGGATTTATGTATATCGGCGCATATGCGGGCGGACTTTTCTCCCATTATACCGCTGAGATAGTTACGAGCGATCTTCTCCGTCTTGTACTTGCTATGCTCGTTGGAGGAATTGTTGCGGCAATATTCGGATTTATCGTCGGACTTCCCGCGCTCAGACTCAGAGGAGATTACCTTGCTATCGTAACTCTTGCTTTCGGAGAGATAGTAAGAGGCGTGCTTAAAAACATAAAGATAGAGGGATATATCAAAAATCCAGCCGACGGGTTTACTCTCCCACGTTTCAAGGGACTCTTTATAGTTGCTCTTATAGTGGTTCTCATAACGATCTTCTGCATTCACAACCTTGTCAACAGTAAGCATGGACGCGCGATAACCGCTATACGCGACAACGAGATAGCGGCTCGTTCGATGGGTATAAACATAACCTTTTATAAGCTTTGCGTGTTCGCCTTTGCCGCTTTCTTTGCGGGCGTTGCGGGTGCGATATATTCTAACTATTCAGCGGTCATTTATTCTTCGTTTAGCTACAACTTCTCTATCGAAATACTCGTTATGGTGGTGCTTGGCGGAATGGGCAACCTCTCGGGAAGCCTCATATCTTCATTGCTCATAGTCTTTATAAACGTAAAGCTTCAGGCTTACCTTACGGGAGACCTCGCAGGCGCGAAATACCTCGTTTACGCGGTAATACTTATCGTTATGATGATAATAAGCTCAGCTCCTTCGCTTGCTCCTCTCCGTGAGAAGCTCAACTGGAAATACCTATCTCAAAAACTCTTCTCAAAGAAGAAAAATGTGCAAAAGGAGGACGAGTGATATGGCAGAGCAAAAGATCATAACCTCCCCCGAGGAGCCCGTTCTTCGCGCAGAGCATCTCTCGATACAGTTCGGCGGACTTCGTGCCGTCGACGACGTAAACCTTACCATTCATCACGGCGAGCTTTACGGACTTATAGGCCCGAACGGCGCGGGAAAGACAACTCTTTTCAATATCCTCACGGGCGTTTATAAGCCCACCTCGGGAAGATTCTTCCTTTGCGGCGAGGAGCTGACGGGCAAAGCACCCGCAGAAGTCAACAAGCGCGGCATAGCGAGAACCTTCCAGAATATCCGTCTTTTCGGAAACCTTACCGTTGCCGAGAACGTAATGGTCGGAATGTCAAATCAGATAAAATGCTCTATGGCCGAGTCGATCCTTCGCCTGCCCCGACACGCAAGGAGCGAGAGGGAATACAAGGAGAAAACGCACGAGCTTCTCAAGGTGTTCAACCTTGATCAGTACAGCGATCTCCTCGCGCAAAATCTCCCTTACGGAAAGCAGAGAAGACTTGAGATAGCCCGCGCGCTTGCGACAAATCCGAAGCTCTTGCTCCTCGACGAGCCTGCGGCGGGAATGAACCCCAACGAAACGCAGGAGCTTATGGACGATATCCTCTTTATCAGAGATAAGTTCGATATGACGATACTTCTCATAGAGCACGATATGAGACTCGTCGGCGGTATCTGTGAAAATCTGACCGTTCTCAATTTCGGAACCGAGCTTGCCAAGGGCAAGACGAGCGAGGTCCTCAACGATCCCGACGTTATCAAGGCGTATCTCGGCTGATAGCGCAGAAAGGATGAAATATGGCAGAAACCTTACTTAAAGTAGAAGACCTTGAAGTATATTACGGCGTCATAAAGGCGCTCAGAGGTATATCCTTTGAGGTAAAAAAGGGAGAGATAGTATCTCTTATCGGCGCTAACGGCGCGGGAAAGACGACGACCTTGCACACGATAACGGGACTTCTCACTCCCAAGCACGGAAGTATTTTCTATAAGGGACAGGATATAACCAAGACCCCCGCGCACAAGATAGTTTCAATGGGACTCGTTCACGTTCCCGAGGGAAGACGCGTATTCCAGAACCTTTCGGTCTACGATAATCTTCTTATGGGAGCTTATACGAGAAAGGATAAAAAGGGAATAGAGGAAACTATGAAGGAGGTCTTTCGTGACTTCCCAAGACTTGAGGAGCGCCGCCGTCAGCTTGCGGGCACTCTCTCGGGCGGTGAGCAGCAGATGCTTGCGATGGGACGCGCGCTTCTTGCCGACCCCGAGCTTATAGTTCTTGACGAGCCCTCTATGGGACTTTCTCCCTTGCTCGTGTCCGAGGTCTTTGAGATAGTCAAACGCTTCAGAGAGGCAGGCAAGACCGTCCTTCTCGTTGAGCAGAACGCAAAGAAGGCTATGTCGATCTCCGACAGAGTCTACGTTCTCGAAACGGGCTCGATAACGATGTCGGGCAACGCCGCAGAGCTTATCAACGACGAGAACATCAAAAAGGCTTACCTTGGAGAATAACAAACAGATAAACGCGTATGACCTCTCGGTCATAGGCGTGGTTTTTTATAACTCGGTCTTTCAAATTTTGATTTATCGGTGAGTTCACAAGCGAGATTTTTTAATTAGCCTCCCTCCGAGAGGTAGCGAAGCGGCGCGAGGGGAGTGAATGACACCACGGTGTGGTGTCAGAGCCCGAGCGTGACCGAGCCGCAGCGAGACGGGGGACCGCGATAGCGGTGGAAGGAGCCTGCGT
>JAZNES010000047.1:0-2020 GCA_045588755.1 Eubacteriales bacterium
TATCATATTGACATTTGTTTGTCAACACCTTTTTTCATTTTTTTATTATTTTTTATGAACCGTTGAGATTTCTCCCAACGGTTCATAAATTCACATAATTATTTTGTAAAGCTTACTATCTGTTTTATACCTTCAATATCGGTATCAGAATAGCTTACCTCTATCTCGTCACCGACAGAAAGCATTATAAGTGCTTCATTTGCAGAAAGCCTCTGCTTATAAATCACTCCGTCCTCTGCGGTAATATACACCACGGTATTTCCGTCAACGACGGGCATTTTTATATCCTTTATCTTTATATTAGCAGTCTGTGCTTTATCCTCGTCGGTATCATCAAGGTTATCGTTTTCACCTATTACTCCGTGCTGCTTCATAAGAGAGATATATGCCCTCTTTGCTTCTTCCTGTGTTTCTCCCGTGGCAACAAGCGTATACTGCTCGACGTTTACAAGTGCATAAAGTCTTACGACTCCCGCGTCGTCTTTAAGGACCATAATATAGGTTGCCTCTCCCGAAACGTTTATAAGTGACGGGAATGATGCCGTATAACGCTTTTCCTGGACCTCGCCCTCTGCCGATGCCATAGCCGAGTATTCCTCTGCTCCTATAACGGGATAGAATTTATATTCTCCCGTTCTTGCGTTACTCAAAATAAATCCTATATTACTCTCGTCGCTCGTTATCGAGGTAACTCCCGTAAAGTACCAGACGTCATCATCGATCATTATATATCCGAAATCCTCTGTCGTTACCTTACAGCCCTTTTTGGATATTACAGAGTTCCAATATCCGTTAGCATACAGTCCGTGCCAGTCGTACTTTTGAGAAGCAAGATTGCCCGTATAAACGGTGTCTACCCAAGAAGGAGTTTCCTCTACCTTTGATATTTCGGATTCTCCCGTACAGGGATCAAATCGTATTACCTCGTTTATGTCATATCCGCCGAAAAGTCCGATGCGCGGGCTTGCGCAAGCTACGACGTAATAAGGATTGCCTGCCTCGTCTATCTCAAAGCTGAAATTATCAAATATCTTTGTGGGATACTTAAATCTGAGCGCTCTTTGGAGATTATCGTTAAAGTAAGCACTCTCGACATATTTCAAAGGTTTTTCAAGCTCTACGTATTTTGCGGATATCTGTACGGGGTCGACCATTACGTAACCCGGGATCCCCGAATCTCTGTTATTAAACCATCTGAAGAAATCAACGTATTCAAGATTTGCCACCTTCTGCGGCGAGCCAAGGTAATTTATCTGAGAATAATGATCGCTTATCTCATACTGTGAAACGACCTCGGAAAGTGCTCCAAGGGTTCTGTTACCGATTATGGTAGCGGAAGCGCTATCCATAAGCGCAATATTTTTTACCGTTTCGCTTTCGGGCATATCCTCCTCAAACACTGCCTCGTTTACCGTTATTATATCGGCATACTGACGAGCGTTGAAGAATGTCGAAGACGCAATATTTCCTACAAAGATCACCAATATCGGAAGAAGTGCCGCAATAACGACTCCCAAGGCAAACTTATTGCCCTTTACGTCAGAGACTGTAAAGTGTACCTGACGCGAGTTCAATCTCCAATTTATAGAGAGCAAAAGATTAAGAACACCGAAAACTACTACTATAAAGCACAAAAATCCCCAAAATGCCTCGCTCTGCACATTCAGCGGAGGCAGGGTGATATAAAAAG
The DNA here is from genome assembly GCA_045588755.1 of Eubacteriales bacterium. GTDB lineage: Bacteria > Bacillota > Clostridia > Oscillospirales > CAG-272 > HGM12713. The sequence continues at coordinate 1,691 of JAZNES010000047.1, forward strand.
CAACAAATGCGATCAAAAGCGTAATGATCGTCGACAATATTATTCTTTTACCTTTTTTCATAATCGTTCTCCTTATATATCAAAATTAAAGACGCATTTTCCGTCTTTTATCTCAAGGCGGGAATCAAACGCAGTTCCCTTTTTGGATACAAATCCTTTTATCTTAGAGCTCTTTCCTTCCTCAAGCAACAGCTTTGCGTTAGAAACAGAGATCACTCTTTCACAAAGGAAGAGAGGAATAGAAAACTTACAGCCCGCCTTGTATTCCGCACAGCCATAGCTGAATTTGAAGCGTTTTACACCGCCGCCGCAAAGGGGGCACTTCCCTAT
>JAZNES010000048.1:0-7758 GCA_045588755.1 Eubacteriales bacterium
ATCCTTACCGTATATCTTTATAATATCGTCCCTGCTGTCGCCAATAGACGCGCCCTCAGGAGTCGACACACTGTCGTCAAGGAGCTTTATCTGTCTTACCTTCTCGCTATCTCCGCTGACATGAGTTTCTATCTCTATTCCCGCAAGAGTATAGATAACGTCCTTTTCTCCCGTTCCGCACGCCTCTCCGTCCTCGGAGGTGTAATTTCCGAGCTCAGGCAATATATCTTTTGCGTTATCTCCGGGACACACCTTCTGTCCTGCGTATGAGATAAAGTAATCTGCCTTTGCGGTATCGTCAGAGCTGCTGTTCGGCGTATCCTGACAGCCCATCATCGAAAAGGTCAGTAGCAGAAGCGCTACAGACAGTGCTAAAATCTTTTTCATAATTATTCGTATTCCTTTCATTCGGCATTTTCTCGCGAGTTCTTTCGCTCGTAATATTTTTCCACTCTGGCATTCCATACCTCATCGAGTTCTTTATCTCCTCGTCTGTCGGGAATAGAGAAATCCTGCGCAAGCATCTTTCCGAAATATCGGCTCAGCTTCTCAGCACCGTAGACGTTGAGGTGCATTCCCGCGTCATAGGTGTCTGTCTGCCAATCTACACCTATCTCGTCACAGTGAGGTATGAGATTTATATATTCAAGACCGTTAGCCTCGGCATATTCGGCGACCTGCGCGTCCCACTCGTCATACCACCAGAATTTCCAGTGATTCGTCGGGGCTTTTATAAGTATGAGCTCAGCTCCGTTCTCCTCGCAAAGTTCTCTCATCATATCAAGATATTCAAAGGCTGTCGCAGGGAGAGTGTAATCAAAGAGAGCTTCTCCCTCTCTCTCGGTAGTCATTGGCTTTATGTTCGTCTGCATAAGATATCCGCTGTCCGACATCTTCGGAGCACTGAAGATATATTTTATATCCTCGTCCGAGAGCTCGGTTATCCTCGAATGAAAACGAAGAAGCGGAAAGAGATATTCAATAAAGCTCTCCTCCTCGGTCATAGATGCCCTTATCGCATCTGCCTTTGAGGACGACCACCTCATACCGTCAAGAGTCATTCTGTTGTAGGCATCGCTCTGAGGCTCGCCGTATTTGAGCGCGTAAACGTTAAAGACGACGGCGCGTGGGCTATCGTATTTGAAAGTCTCTTCAAGAAGATAATACGACTGCCATATGAGCTGTTGCGCGCTTCCTCTTACGTATGACGATATTCCGTATTCTTCCCAGAGCACCGCGGGCACAAAGCTTTCATAAGCCTCGCAGTCACCAAGGAAGATAACGTCGTGCACTCCCGCCTCCTCGTAATACTCTCCCACGAGTCTTCCCTCGGGGTTAGTCACGTATTTGGGGATAAGAAGCGCTTGTAGGGTAAAGAGCAATATAAGCGTCGCAAGAATGACGCATATCGCCGCAATAATTTTTTTCTTCATTATTATAAGCACCTGTTATCAGAATTGGGTGTAGATAAATTGAGAAGCGTCATATCCGACGCCGTAAGCTCCGAAAAGGAGAGTAGCCACAAGAAGCGCGGCAAATGCCGAATAGGAGATCCAAGGTCTCTCGGCAAACAAAGGACGAAGATCCTTGCCCTTTTTTATAAGTATAACGTTGACCGCGCAGACCAAAGCAAGCGCCAAGATCACTATAAGTGCGCTATCAAGGCTTACGCCCATTTTTTCAAATCCGCCGTCAAAAAGCTCTCCGACGTTCCATACCGTAAACATCGTTCCCCACTTATAAAACGTGAGAGAAACGTCACGGTAGCAGTCAAGCGAACGGATAACTCCCATAAGCAAGAAGGTTCGCGCCATCATAAACACACCATAGCCACCCGACACCACAAGGCGAGGAAATCTCGCTCTGAACTTTTTGTAAAGGGGTTCAAGCTCCTGCGACACGAGTATAACAAGACAGTTAAGAAGCCCCCAGACTATAAAGTTCCAGCTTGCGCCGTGCCAAAGTCCAGTTAAGAACCAAGTGGCAATAGTCGCGATATATACGGGCACTCGCTTTCCTATAGCGTTGCCGAAAAGCTTTCGGCTCTTTTTCGATATTGCCTGCATGGGACGGCATACCGACAAGGGATAAAATACGTAATCGGTAAACCAAGTGCCGAGGGTGATATGCCAACGGTTCCAGTATTCCTTGGTCGATTTCGAGGTAAATGGGTGTTTGAAATTCTCCTTGACCTTTATTCCCATCGCCTCGGCAATTCCAATAGTGATGTCTATTCCACCCGTAAAATCGGCGTATATCTCGACCGAATAAAGAAGTATGAGAAGAAGAACGTAAACGCCGTCGTACTGTCCCGCATCACCAAGAAGCGTCTTCATAACGACGAGTATCCTGTCGGCTATCACGAGCTTCTTGAAATATCCCCAGAGTATTCTCTGCATTCCCGAGAAAAACACGCTTCCGTTAAATTTGTGCGAAGCATAGAGTTGCTCGGCAAGGTCGCCGTATCTTGAAATAGGACCTTGCAAAAGCTGTGGGAAGAAGGATACGAAAAGTGCAAGCTTTAAGGGATTGCGCTCTGCCTCGACCTTGCCGCGATAAACGTCGATAAGGTATCCCATCGTCTGAAAGGTATAAAAGGATATACCGAGCGGGAGCAATAAGGACGGAACCGAGAATCCGTTCTCGACTCCGAAAAGATGCAGGAGCGCGTTGGTGTTTCTTATAGCAAACGCTCCGTATTTGAGCACTGCGATAATTCCAAAATTAAATACAAGTCCTGCGCAAAGTATAAGGAAGCTTCTTTTCTTTCTCGCCGCCTTATACGCCTTCCTTTCTTCCTTGTCCATCTCGTCGCGATGAGACTCGATATAATCGTTCGTACCGATGCTCACACCCCTTATCGCCATCGAGATGAGCCATGAGCTTGCGGTCGTTATAAGTATAAAAGCAAGGTACTCTGCGCCCGCAAGATAATAATAGGTATAGCTCGCGCAAAGAAGGACTACCCATTGCCACTTTTTCGGCACTATATAATAAGCCAAGAAGGCAATGGCGAGAAAGGCAAGAAATTCATATGACGTAAAAAGCATTTTTGCCTCTCAAAGTTATTATTTTTAGTTTCAAATTTTGATTTCTCGGTTTGCTTGAGGTTGATGCGGGGGAACTTTTTTGAAAAAAAGATTTCCCCCGCACCCCCTTCAAAAAACTTTTACCAAATTGGCAAAAGTTTTTGTTGCGTCCTCACTCTGAATACCGCTAAACCTCATTTTTTAATGACCGTTGTGAGCACGTAAGGGCGGAGCAAGGTCTGCGGGAGCTATCCCAAAAATGTAAGGAAAGTTTTTGGAAAGTGTGAAAACCTTTTTGAAAAAAGGTTTTCACAAAATCCTCTACACAAACTATCTCCCCGATAAATCCCAATTTATTGGTCTTCGATTTTATTCCTCGTCAAGACGGCAGATGAGCTCCCAAAGGGCGTTTGCCGAATTGAAATTATCCGGTATTATCTCCTCGGGAGGAATAGAAACTCCGAAGCCGTCGTTTATTTCGGTAACCAAGGTCACTATATCAAGTGAATCTATGATTCCGTCGTCGACAAGAGCTTTCTCATTTTCAAAATCGACGTCGTCGTGAAGCTCGCGCAAAATTTCAAGTAATTGTTCCATAACCTTCTACCTCTGTGTAATTATTTAATGCTTGAAAGCAAGAATCGTCTGTCTATTTTTCCGTTATCGGTCAAGGGCATAGCATCAAAACGCCTTATGACAGACGGAAGCATATATCTTGGCAAAAAGTCCTCGATAAAGGCTTTTATGTCGTTCTCTTCGACCTTTCCGACGTAGAAAAGAGCTATTCTCTTCTCGTCACTGTCGTAAAGGCAGCATACTCGGCTGACCTTGTCGCATTTTAGTGCAGCCGATTCTATCTCGCCAAGCTCTATTCTATGTCCCATATGCTTTATCTGGGAATCCTTACGGCAAACGAAGACAAGCTCGCCGTAGGAATTGTATCTGCCTATGTCGCCCGTGCGATATACGAGCTCGGAGAATGCGCGTCGAACGGGATTTCTTACAAATACCTCGTTTGTCTTTTCGGGATTATTATAATATCCCATAGTCAGACAAGTTCCCGTTATACATATCTCACCCTGCTCGCCCTCTCCCGCTTCCCTGCCGTTCTCGTCAAGAAGCAGTATTCTCGTATTCTTAAAGGGGCGTCCTATCGGGATAGGCTCGTCCTCGGCAAGCTCTCTGTCGGCACGCCAAAAGCAAGACATTCCCGTTGCCTCGGTCGGACCGTAGAGATTATAGAAGGTGGCTTTCGGGAGCGCCTCTCTCCATATATCGTACTGCTTCTTTGGAAATACCTCGCTTCCAAAGGCAACGGTAGTAAGATACTCAGGCTTGAATTTTTCAAGTGCTCCGAGAGAAGACACCTGAACGAAAGCCGAGACCACCCAGCAGACCGTATTTATTTTATGCTCGTTAAGATACTCAATAAGCTTTATCGGGAAGGAGAAGCAGACCTTTGGAACAAAATATGTAGTAGCACCAAATTTAAGCGTCGGCATTATCTCTTTGAGGGGTGCGTCAAAATAAAGAGGCGTCTGATTTGCAAATACGGTATCTTCCGAAAATCCAAGAGCCTCCGAAAGGTGCTCGGTATACTCTATTACCGAACGGTGACAGGCAACGACCCCCTTGGGCACTCCCGTCGAGCCCGAAGTGAAGACCACGTATATCGGGTCTGTATCTATCTGTCTTTCTCTTACAGAAGAAAGAGCTTCATTGTTTATCTCGGCAGATGCCGCTTCCTCGTAAGGAACGACCTTTGCCTTACCGCAAAGTACCGAAGCGCGCCTCAAATTTTTTTTATCGCAAATAACAAGCTCGGGCTCAAGATTTTCAAGAATTGCCAAAATTCTGTTGTCGGGCATCTTGTCGTCAAGGCAGACGTAATAGTTTCCCGAGTATATCACACCAAAGAATGCTGTGACCGTCGCGGGATGCTTGTCCATGAATATAACGACGGGAGAGGAATATATCTCAAGTCGGCATATATAGCTTCCTATCGCCCTTGCGCCAAGACTCACCTCGGAGAAGCTCATTCCCTCCTTACCTGTCGAGAAGGCAAGCTTATCGGGAAGTCTTTTGAGTGTATCTTCAAGATATTCAAGAATGTTTGTTCTCATAAGCCTATCTCCAGCTATAGTCAGCGTTTATTTCCTCGGTCGATGCCAAGGGGTACTGTTCACTGTCAAACGCATAATATTTGCTTGCCTCGTAGCCCCAGCGATTGGGCACGTAGCTCTGTATCTGCGCAAGCGTCATAAGGCAGCCGTTATCTCCGCCGACCTCGAAGTGTCCCGCATAGCGAGTCGCGTCAAAGAAATACCAACGGGGATTTGAAGCACTGCCTATATTGACCATACTCCAGAAATGAGTTTCGCCCGAGGTGAGTCCCTTCGTTCTCTCTATGTCCTTGTTTTCGATTCCAAAATATTCAAAGAATGCCTTTGCCACCGCAAAGTAGGAGTAACAGTCACCCTGTCCGTTCTGAATAGTCAGCCACGCCTCTCTGCGCCAATCTCCTCTGGATTTGTCGTTCGAGTTTCCGACGTATCTGAATCTTGCCGAAGAGGCATTAGAGTTCGGATCGTTGACGTATTCGTATACTCTCTTGCAGATCTCTTCCTTGGGAAGATTTTTGCTTATACCTATCTCTTTGGCTATTTCGGCGACCTTCTCGTTAAGCATCTCTTGGGTTATCTGCTGCTCGTATATGTATACCGTGACGGGAATAGAGGTAGACTTGTTCCCTGCGGCATCTGTTGCGATATAAATGACTGAATATGTACCGACCTTTGTCGCGTCGACCTTCGAGGTATCGACCTCAAGAGAAACGCCGAAGCAGTTATCGTAGACCTCCACGTCCTTTTTGTAGGATATTCCCTGACCTATATATCCGACGATATTGCTCGGAATGTATCTGAACACGGGAGCCTGCTTGTCCTCTATAACCGACAGGGTCGTATCATAGGTCCTGCCGTTTCCGTATTCGTCCTCAAGCAGTATTTTGATATCGTAGTTTCCAAGTCCGTCGAGCTTCGGAGCATTCACGAATTTTGCGCTGTAATCCGACGCTTCTGATATCTCCTCGAAGAAATCTTCTGCCGAGGGCACGGAATTTGAATTTTTGTCGATAGAAAGAGCGAGAAGCTTGCCCTTGGGTGCCTGTGTATCGACGACCTTGAGATTTATCTTCATTTTTTCGTTCTTGCCGTAAACGATATTTATCTTATATTCCCCGACTTGCGATATGTCTATCTCGGCGGCGTCGTATTCATAGACCGCGCCTGCTTTTTTGCTTATCTCCTCAGCCGATGGAAGCTCATTTCCCGCCTCTATCCTTACCGTCTTTCCGGGACCTATAAGATCGACCGCAAGAGAGATAACGAGCGAAAACATAACTATCGCTATCGCAAAAACGGTGTATTTTATAAGAAAAGCCATTATGCGTCTGTTCTTTTCTACGATCGAGGTATATCTATCCTTTATAGTCATAAAATCATCTCTCACCTTAATGCCGAAGTAGGACTCCGTTAGTTATAGATATTATAACATTTTTATAAGTATATTGTCAACGGAAAGATACCTATTTGGAAAATATTTTTGACTTTTTTCGCACAACCGGGCGACAACTAATAATCAAAAATTTCCTTTCGTAAAAATACACATATTTGGACAGTTATTTTTGTTGAAAATTTTGTTCTTTATTGTCAAAAAGCTATTTACTTTTGTATTTAGTTGTGGTATAATCGTTGTTAAGAAAATTGTCCACTAATTCGGTCTGTGCGGTTAGTGAAGATATTCACGCACCTCGTTGCCGATCTCAAAAGTGTTTTTTGATCAGCGGCGATTTTTTTATGCTGACGATAAAAAAAGCGCGCCCCAAGCGTTCGCCTCTGGCACGACACTTCTGACGGACAAAATTTAAGGAGGAGAAAAATATGCAACTCGTCTACAATGTTAAGGATAAGCCTAAATTTTCTCAGCTTATCGTCTTCGCTTTCCAGCAGGTCCTCGCTATTATGGCAGCGACCATCGCAGTTCCCGCAATAGTCGGAAACGGAATGACCGCATCCGCAGCTCTTTTCGGAGCAGGTGTAGGTACTATCGTTTACCAGCTCTTCACTAAGTTCAGAAGCCCTGTATTTCTCGGCTCGTCCTTCGCGTTCATCGGTTCTATGCTCGCAGCTTTTGCAGGAGCAGTCGGAAACGGTGCTCTCGGTTATCTCGGACTTATAATCGGTGCGGCTTTTGCAGGTCTCGTTTACGTAGTTCTTGCAATTTTCGTTAAGCTCGCAGGCGTTAAGTGGATCAACAAGCTTATGCCTCCCGTAGTAATCGGTCCTACAGTTGCACTCATCGGTCTTTCCCTTGCAGGTGCTGCTATTGACGACGTGTTCTCCTACGGTCCTCACGACGGAAACGGATTCGTTATGACAACCAACATCTGGGTTTCCTTCATCTGCGCTATGGTTACTCTCGCAGTAGTAATTCTCGTTTCTACATACGGCAAAAAGATGGCTAAACTCATTCCCTTCATCATCGGTATCCTTGCAGGATATGCAGTAGGTCTTGTATTCACCGTTATCGGTAGCGTTACAAACAATCCTGCTCTTATGATCGTTGATTTTGCTCCCTTCAAGGCTCTCGTAGCTGAAGGAGTTACTCTTAGCACCTTCCTTGCAGTTCCCAAGTTCAGCTTCCTTGAAGCATTCAAGGGTGTTGGAAG
>JAZNES010000049.1:0-2705 GCA_045588755.1 Eubacteriales bacterium
GACCAATGAAAGACGTATTTTTTCATTGGTCTTCTTTTTTGTACCGTTTTTTCAGCTAAAATCGTATTTTTCATTAGTCAGATAAGAAGTACACCACATAATGCAAATTATGTGGTACATCTAGCTTTGAAGATGAGGGAGCTGTTGAGCGGTGCGATGATAGATATTATTTTGCATCGTTTTTCAATACCTCATAGTACAAAACGGTGCGGTAGCATGAGTGATCGCGCATTTTTAGGCTTATTTATATGACCGTAGATATTATCCGACTGTGAATTTTCTGCAACTTTCTTAATGATTTAATGAATAATAAACATATAAAATTATAGTGGGGTCGGATCTTATCGAAAAAGCGTGAGGGAGAAGCATTCATGCTGCCGTAGAAGGTCTTGGTTTTGTATGGAACGGTATTTTTTGAAAGGAGAAAATTTATGTTGGATTTGATACATTTGCTTTGGATAGTACCTTTTTCAGCACTTTTGGGATTTTTTATAGCCGTTTTGATGATTATAGTCAGAGGTCGCTTGTAAAAAGCAATTAATAAGATTCAGATAAGCTTGCTTTACTGCTTTTCTTCTTTTCCTTTTCAATCAAACAGTTGCAAGCTTTCGCCCGAGTGTCAAACACTCGGGCATTTTTTTATCTTTTTGGCTTGTGCGCTCTTTTCGGCTTCTTTTGTCCCGCATAGCCGCCGAATACGGAGAATACGACGACAAGAGCGTGCAAAAGAAAGGATATCCCGAAGGAGTGATCCGAGGACAACTGAGATGGGAAAAAGAAGGAAATAAAGATAAGAAGGGCCATAAATATCCCACCCGAGATAAGACCGCAGATAAGAGAGGAATGTCCGCAGGCTCTTACCGAGATAAGCCCCGACGAAAAGGAGGATATATAAAGTGACAAAAGCGAAAGGGGAGTGATAAGAGACGTGGGGTCGCTCGTAAGATAAGCGATAAGGCAAAAGGCAAGCGACAGAATTACAGATAAGACAAGAGAGAGCGACGCGCCCTTAAGAGATGCTGAAAAGAGCGTTCCGAATGAAAGAGAGTCCTCGGAGTGCTCCTGATGCTTGCGCTTTTTCTTTTTTTGAGTGTTTTGCTCTAACATATGGGCAATATTCCTTTCAATAAATATTACTGATAAAATATATTCACAAGCTATCGTTTTCATACCAAACTAAATCTAAGATGTTTTTTTGATTTATATATTTAATTTTGGTAAAATCTGTTGACTTTGACAGTGCGATATGGTATCATAGGCTTGATATTTGGGACGGCTTGCGCTTAATAATATTGCCGTCCTCGAAAAAGGAGATAGACAATGAAAAAGACTGTTGTTTCTATTAGAGATTTCGGCGCTGAGTGCTCTGATCAGCTTCAGACCGAAAAGATACAGGCAGCTATCGATTACTGCTTTGAGATGGGCGGCGGTGAGGTCCAGATCCCCGAGGGCGTTTACCTCACGGGAAGTATCAGACTTCGTTCGAATATAACCCTTCACCTTCTCAAAAATGCGGTTCTTAAGGGAAGCCGTAACCCCGACGATTATTATACGTACAGAAACGATAAGCTCGAGCCTCTTTCTGAGGATCTTATCTCAGACGATACCTGGGGCGGTGTAAGAAGGATCTTGGAAACCAATCCTAATTACAAGTCCAACTATTTTACGCGTCCGGGAAGCAGATGGAATCACGGTATCATCAGAGCGATAAATGCTCATAATATATCGGTTATCGGTGAAGAGGGCTCTCTCATCGACGGAAGCAACTGCTACGATGAGATCGGTGAGGAGTGGTACAGAGGTCCTCACGCTATGAATATGTACTACTGTAAGAACGTATATCTCAGAGGATACACCGTACAGGATAGCGGAAACTGGGCAAATACCCTTGTTTTCTGTGAAAACATAGACATCGATAATATAGAGATCCGCGCAGGACACGACGGCGTTCACGTTACCTCCTGTACAAACGTAAATATCACCAATTCGAGATTCTATACCGGTGACGACAGCATAGCAGGATTTGGAAATACAAACGTTTACGTATCCGACTGTGAGATAAACTCTGCTTGCAGCGCGTTCAGATTTGGTGGAACCAACGTTTTTGTTGAGCGTTGTCATATCTTTGCTCCCTGTAAGTATCTCTTCCGTTGCTTCCTTACAAAAGAGCAGAAGGAGCGCGGTGACAATCCCGACGTTAATGCAGGATACAGCAGACGCAATATGCTCAGTGTATTTACCTACTATTCCGACTTCTCGATAAAGATAAAGCACGCCCCCGGCAATATTATCTTTTCCGACTGTAAGATAGAGGGTGCTGACCGCTTCCTCCACTTCAACTACTCGGGCAACGAGCAGTGGCAGAAGAACCGTCCTCTTGAATCGATAACCTTTAAGAATATTGAGGCTGTTGACATAAGTATGCCTCTTACAGCTTATGGTGATGTTGACAATAAGTTCAAGCTTTCGATAGAAAATACCAATATCTCGTTCAGAGAGGGTGCCGAGGTCGACAGCTTTATGAGAGTATGCAACCACGAAAAGATAACTCTTAAGAACGTAAACGTCAAGGGATTTACGGGTGATTGTCTTATCAAGACCTGGTGCGACGACGGCGAAGTCGAATTCAACAACTTCAATTGTGACATTCCTGAGGATAAGCTCATCAAAAAGGCAGAGGAAGTATTTACCTGTAAGCCTATATA
>JAZNES010000050.1:0-6176 GCA_045588755.1 Eubacteriales bacterium
TTCTCGAAAAGGTTTTCAAAAAATCCTAATGCCAACTAACTCACCTAAATCACAAAACGGGAGGCGGATGCCTCCCGTTTTGTGTGTTTAATTTTTATCGGTCGCGTTTATCATTTCGAGCGCGAAGAATTTCTGTGAGTCGGACGCGAACTTTTCAAGACGCTCGGTATTGACGTAGAAGCCGCCAACTCCGTTTACTACGATATACGCCTTTCTTGACGTAAGGCGGAAAAAGTCGTAGGTCAGATAGTAATCATCGGGATAGCTCTTTGCCGAATCGTTACCATACGCGTTCTTCGTGAGCTTTATCTTCAGTGTCAGAAGATGCTTGCTCGGGTCGGCGATAAGCGCCGCCTCTTCTTCGGGTGTCATCTCATAAGAGTCTACTATCGTTGCCGTAAGAAGCGTCTCATAGTAGAGTCTGAAGAGGGTCGATGCGTATCTTGCATAGATGACCTCACTTCCGTCGGGGTTCTTTACCTCAACGGTATCAGCCGTTACCTTGACCTCTCTGCCGTCCTCGACCTCGATAAATCCGCTTACTACCTTTACGCTTCTGCCGAGTGCGTTATAAGCATAATAAGCCGACGATATAGTTGCTTCCTCGCCCGTAGGCTTGTAAGCGGTTATATTATTGTGGGTTATATTCCATACGAATCCTCTTATGTCCCTTACGACAAGCGAGGAGAAGGTATTTATCGCGCTGCCCTTTGAGTCCTTGCCGTGTATTTCAAGAAGATCTGTATTCGTCTTCTGCGACTGGTCGGACCTTGAGTTGTCGAGTATGAAGTGTGCCTCATAATCGGGCGAGCGGAGAGATATCTCCTCGCAGTATGCGATGTTGAAATCGATATACTGAGGATTTATCCACTTGGTCGTCTTCCACTCGACGAAGTTAAGGCAGTGTCCCGCGACCTCGACTATCATATCCGAGCCGTAGAGGAACTCGCTCGTAAGTCCGTCGTAAAATTCGGAATAAACGTAGTAATTCCCTGCCTCGTTCTTCTCGGAAATATAAAGAAGCTGAAGGATCTTATAGCCCGAGGGTGCTCCGTCGTCGCCGAGTATTTCAGACACGAAGGATATCGAGTAAGCGGGCTCAAGGGAAAGAGTCTCGGTCGTGCTTCCCTCCCCGTCGGTCGTCTCGACCATCTTTGCAAGGCCGTATTTTACGAAATCCTCCTCGGTCGGAGCGAGCTTTTTGACGCCGATGAATTCGGTCTGATAGAAGTTCATAAGAGCCTCAAAAACAGCGTCGGTGTCGGGAATATATCCGCCAAGCTCGTCGATATCGAAGATAAAGGGTCTTGACGAATAGAGGGTGTTCAGTCTATCGTCAAGGTCGATAAAGCTAAATCCAACGTGAGTCTTTGAGCTTCCGTCGGCAGAATAGCTCATTATGCGGAATCTGTCCACGTCATAATAGTTATTGAGCGATATCTCTGAAGCTATGGTAGGCGAAACGAAGCTTTCAACGGGCTGGAGCAAGGAATCGGCTATATCGGCGGTGAGAACGTAAACGGTATCTCTCTTCTCCTCCTTTTGTCCGTCAAGCTTGACGTACTGGGCGTAATATCCAGCGCCCGTAACGAGTCTGTCGCCTATTATGAGCTTGTGGGAGTTGCCCTCAAGGTCGGTGATTATATAGTAGGCAGGCTCATAGCGGTAAGGATCGCCCTCGTCGTCGACGCGGTCCTGTGCGATAAGTCCGTATTCCGAAAACTCTCCGTTTTCGTCCTTTATCGGATCCTCGATCCTTTGTCTTGAGAGGGTATACCCCGCACTTACGTAGAGAGAGGCGAAAAGCTCCTCGTCAAATTTTGACAGAGGCGAGGAAAGAATCGCGAAATCTCCGCTGTTCGAGGGCTTTCCCTCGTTAAAATCAAATCTTGCGAAGGAAAATTCTCCGTGCGAGTTATGGACCTCAATAGAGCTTATATTCTTTTTTTCAATGTGACCGAAAATGAGCACATGGTTATTATATCCCACCGTTTCGGTATCTTCGGTGTCAACTACCGCTACCGTTTCGCAGGCTCCGCTCTCGGCGTCAAGCGAGACCAGAGTGCCGAGCCTTGTAACGTAATATCCGTACTGTGAGTCGGTCGGCAGCCTCTCGCCATTCTCGTCAAAGAGAGCGAACTCCTTGTCTTCGAGCTTGACGTAATAGACCGTACCGTCTATATCCTCGTAAGGATAGGTGTTGACAAGCTTTTTTACGAGTATTGCCGCAACGATAAGCGCCGCTACCACGATAAGAGAGATGATTATGCCCCTCTTACGACGGTAGAGAAGCGTCGCGCGAGCCTTTTGTTTTTCAACGATCATCTGTTCTTTCTCCTGATAAGCACCACTACTCCGAATACGAGAGCGCAAACCGCGGGCAATATTGTGAGAACGAGGGTGTACTGCGTTGCGTCTGCCGTCGTTATAGTGTCAATTGTCTTGTCGGCAAAGGGCTTGAGGGTAAGTCCGACGGGAACGGGCTCCTGTCCTATCGCTCTTGCTGCGGAAAGAATGAAGTCCTCGTTTCCGTAAGAGTCGGACGCCATAAGCGCTTCCTCAAGGAAGTCGGTCGAGCCGCAAGCGATAACGTAGGACGCCTCGTTTATAGTCGAGTAGTTCGATTCCTGCGTTATTCTCTCCTCGGCGGTGACTGTCATAAGCACGAAGGGGTCCTTTTCGGTCGCTCTTCCTACCTCCTGACCTCCCGCAAAGGCGAGTGCTCCTGCGCCGGTAGAGAATACGGGATAGCAGTTACGCGTTATTCCGTCTGCCTTATACATACCGTAATCGAAGGACTTTGATGCGTCCTCCTCGTCGGTGTAATGCGAGAGAGAGTAGATGGGAGAATAATTTATCGGCATCGCGTTCTTGAAGATGACCTTCTTGGGAGATGCTCCCGAGCGCATCTTCTCGGTAAGAGACGCTCCTGCGCCCGTAGTCTCGTAGTTCGAAATTATAGTATATCCGTCGGCTGTGAGCGACTGAGTCTTGTCGGTGATGAGCTTTGAAGAGGTGAGTCCCGAAAGCTTATCGGTATGACGGTCGAAGCTTACTCCCCAATATGAGAGGAATTCCTCCTCGAAATTCTTGAGAACGGGGGTATCGGGCGACATAAAGACCATAAGAGAATTGGTCTTGTCGAGGAAGCCCTCAAGCTTTGCTATCTCGTCGACCTCACTTATTCCGTCGGCGACCATAAAGTCTGCCTTGGGATTACATACGACGATAAGACGGCAGTTTTCGGGTATCTCCTCTTTTGCGAGGTCAAGATACTGTATCTTATATCCCGCGTCCTCGAGAGTAGCGACGAAATTGGGAGAATCCACAGTCTCTCCGTGGTTGGTCGTGATACACGCGACGGGCGAGTCTGTTCTCGTTACGGCGAGAATTCCCGCGGCAAACTTCTTTTCTGCGTTATATGCCCAAGGAGTGTCGGAGTTGTCTGTGTCAAAGGTATAGAAGCTGCGGAGCGCGTATTTGCGGTATTCGCTTCCGCAAGAGAGAATGACGTGAGTCGGCAAGATTATATCAAGCGAGGATTCCTTGAAGCGTGCGACTGCTGAAGGATTCTTGACTACGTCGTGGTTTACGACCTTGATATATTCGGGGAATTTGTCTTGGAGCTCAAGAGCTGTATGATATACGTAATTCGAGGTAAGATCTGCCTCTATGGCGTCTATCTCGTCGCAGAAGATTATCTCTATGGCAAGCTCCTCGTCGCGATAGCCCGCATCGCCCTTTTTGAGTCCGTTTGTCTTGTTATATTCGGCGTTTTCACGTCTGAACTGCTTTACCATCTCGATAGGAGAGGAGCTGTTTCCGAACTCCTCGTCGCCCTTCTCGATAAGGTCAAAGCACTCGTCCGAGAGGGTGAAGAGCGTTTCGGGGGTAAGGTCGACGTACCAGAGGTATCTCGTCGCAAGCGCGGTGAAGATAACGTTGAAAACTATTATCGCCGCGATTATCAGAGCCGTCAGCGCGGCAGAGCTTGTCGCGTAACGGAGCTTTCTTTTATTAAACATCTTATTATTCATCTCTTACCCTCCTATCAACCCCAGCGTCTTTTCTCGTAGACGCGGCAAGTAAGAAGAAGAAATACTGCGGTAAGCGAGAGATAATAGACGATAGAGGAAAATTCAAGTATTCCGACAGAGAAGCCCGAAAATCTTGAGATTATGCATACCCAATCTATTACGAATCTTACTGCATAGGAGTCGATATATTGGTTTGCGATATTGAGAAGGAGCATTACCACGATAACGGCAATAGTCGCTACCGCCGCGGCAAGCTGATTCTCGGTCAGCGAGGAAATGAACATTCCTATCGCGATAAAAGCCGCGCCTATGAGGGTAACGCCGATAATACAGCCTACTATCTGGCTGGTAAGCGGGCCCATATGGATAACGGTGTCGGTGGTGTTCTCTATTCCCTTATAAACGTAGAGGGGAAAGAGATTTATGCAGGACACGAGCAAGGAGCTAAAGAAAAGGGTGAACGCCGCGAAATACTTTCCGAGGACCATCGAAGGAATGGTGACGGGGGCAGTCAGGAGCAGCTGCTCGGTGCGAAGCTTCTTTTCCTCTGCGAAGAGCTTCATAGTGAGAAGCGGAATGAGGATTATGAAGCAGAAAATGAGTATCGTGAAATAGTTAGAGGTGTCATAGCTCTTTGCCATAAGAGCCGAATAACACCAGACAAGAGCCGCCGCCGCGAGAAAAACTCCCGCATAGACGTATCCTATGGCGCTGACGAAGTAAGAGCGAAGCTCTTTTTTGAATATTGCCAACATATTTTTGCTTTCTCCTTTCCTCGTTATCAGTCGTTATCGTCGCCAAAGAGCGCCGAGAGCTTGTCCTCTGCTTTTGAGGGCTTTGCTTTATTTACCATAGTCTGTGCCACCTCGGATTCGAGGGCGGGCTTTGCGGTATTCTTTGTTCTCGCGCGTCTTTCGTATCTCGACTTTGGCGAGGTCTGGTCGACGATAGAGATAAAGATGTCCTCAAGGTTCATTCCTGCCGCCTCAAGACCGATAAGAGCCCATTTCTTCTCGGCAAGGGTATAAAAGAGAGTCTTTCGGATATCGACGCCGAGCGAGCTCTCTATCATATATGTGTAGGAGTCGCCGTCTCTCTCGGGGAGAAGCTCGGCAAAGGCAACGCCCGAAAGTGACTTGAGGGTGTGAAGGACCTCCTTCTGAGGACCGCATATCTTTGCTGTGAAGCGGCGGTTGTTATCTACCGCGCGGGTGATGTTCTCGGTAAGCTCGTCGGCAACTATCTTGCCCTTGTTTATGATGATTATTCTGTCACAGACCGCCTGTACCTCTCCGAGAATGTGGGTCGAGAGGATAACGGTGTGGGTCTTTCCGAGCGTTCTTATAAGGTTACGTACCTCGATTATCTGCTTGGGGTCAAGTCCGACCGTAGGCTCGTCGAATACGATGACCTCGGGGCTTCCGATAAGCGCCTGAGCGATACCGACTCTCTGGCGGTAGCCCTTCGAAAGATTTTTTATAAGACGCTTGTATACGTCCTTTATCTTTACTACCTCGCATATCTCTGCAAGGTGCTTGTCGCGGTTGAGCTTGCAGTTCTTGAGGTCGTAATTGAAGATGAGGTACTCCTCAACGGTCATATCCATATAAAGCGGAGGCTGCTCGGGGAGATACCCGATATGCTTCTTTGCCTCAAGGGGATCGTCGAGCATATCTATTCCCGCAACGGAAACGCTTCCCGAGGTCATTGACAGATAGCCCGTGAGAATGTTCATAGTCGTGCTCTTTCCCGCGCCGTTCGGACCAAGAAAGCCGACTATCTCACCCTTCTGTATCTCAAAGCTGATATCGTCCACGGCGCAGTTCGGACCGTAGTTTTTTACCAAGTTTTCGATCTTTATCATAAAATCAGATTTTCCTTTCTCTTGATAGAAATTCTAATAAACCATTCTACATTCTAACACATAAATATAAACATTTTATGAACGCAAACGCAAAAGAAAAAATTTTTGGTGTTTGTTAGAAGAATTTTTGGTGAATAAATTGGGATTTATCGGTGAGTAATAGATTTTAAGGAATGTAATTTTTAGGCTCCCTCCGGGAGGGAGCTGGCGCCGGAGGCGACTGAAGGAGAACGCGTTACAATGAAGCAAATTCAGGCTCAACGTCACGCAGGCTC
>JAZNES010000051.1:0-4447 GCA_045588755.1 Eubacteriales bacterium
GTTTACCTTTTTAACCGTGAAATCAATGCAACGGCAGTGCTCCTCGTGTGAAAGAGTAGCCGCCTCGCCTGTCGTTCCCGCAACAACTATTGCATCAATGTTGCCGGCTATTTGATTTTCTATTATTTTTCCAAATGACTCGTAGTCAACCTCGCCGTTCTTGAACGGAGTTATAATTGCGGTAGCCGCACCGGTAAAAATTGCCTGTTTGAATTTACTCATGTCGTAATTCCTTTCATAAAAGATAAAAATTCACATATAAAGAAAAAAACCGGTTGAAAACCAGCTGTAATTGTGATATAATAGACGCGGTGAGCGTTTAATATGAACAATAACAGATAGCTCTCCATCAAAAGATGACAGTCCGCAGGCTATTAACCGTACAGACCAGAATACATCGCAACCGTTTACGGTGTACCTTCGGCAACCCACACTCACGCAAGCGGCTCAGACGGCTGCGGTAGCCTTGCCTCTTGGCAGTTGCAGGATGCACCTCTATCAATCATTATATGTTTGTATAGAATTATGATAACATACCTTTTGCGCTATGTCAATACCGAATAAGAAAAAATAAATGAAATACGGAAGGAATTTTTCGTGGCTATTATAAACAACAAACCCAAGACCGATCTTAAGACCTCGGATTTTTATTACGATCTTCCCGAGGAGCTTATAGCTCAGCGTCCTGCTGAGAAAAGAGATTCATCTCGTCTCTTGGTATTAGACCGTGAGAGCGGACAAATCGAACATAAAATATTCTCCGATGTAATCGATTATCTCAATGAGGGCGACGTCCTCGTTATAAACGACTCAAAGGTAATCCCCGCACGTCTTTGCGGAAATAAAAAGGGTTCGCCCGACGCGGCAGTCGAGCTTCTTTTGCTCAGACAAAGGGAGATGGATTCGTGGGAGTGCCTTGTTAAACCGGGCAAACGCGCTAAGGTCGGCTCTCTTGTTGAGTTCGGAGGCGGAATGCTCGTTGGCGAGGTTACAGAGATACTCGAAGAGGGTAACAGAATAATAAAATTCGACTACGACAGGGAAAAGTACAGTAACATATACGATATTTTGCATAATATAGGCATTATGCCGCTTCCTCCTTACATAAAGGAAAAATGCGAGGATAATTCGCGTTATCAGACTGTCTACGCAAGAGAGGAGGGCTCGGCGGCAGCGCCCACCGCAGGGCTTCACTTTACTCCCGAGCTTTTGCAGAAAATAAAGGATAAGGGTGTGTCGATAGCTCCCGTAATGCTTCACGTAGGACTTGGCACCTTCCGTCCCGTCAAGGCTGACAGAATAGACGAGCACGTTATGCACACCGAGTTTTTCAGTGTATCAAAGGAAAGTGCTGAGCTTATAAATGAGTGCAGACAAAAGGGCGGTAGAGTTATTTGTGTCGGAACGACCTCCTGCAGAACTATTGAGAGTGCCTCTGAGGAGGACGGAAGAGTAAAGGCGATGTCGGGCGACACGGGAATATTTATCTATCCCGGGTACAAGTTTAAGTGCGTAGATGCACTTGTAACGAATTTTCACTTACCCGAAAGCACCCTGCTTATGCTTATATCGGCATTTTATAACAGAGATGATATTATGAGGGCATACAAGATAGCAGTTGAAGAAAGGTACAGATTTTTCTCTTTCGGCGATGCGATGTTTATACGATAAAAGAAAATTTCCGCCCGTATCATCCTCGAATGAAGTCGCCCCACGAGATTCTTCGCTTCGCTCAAGAATGACACTGTGGGGCGACGCAGTGAAGGATCTCGGGCGATCTTCTTATTCCCGTACATTACGTAGAGCTATGTTTATACAGTGATTAAAAAGGAAGATTTTGCGATAACAAGATCTTCCTTTACTATATTGAGATTGGAGTATGGTTCAATGAAAACAGATATAAAAAGATACGAGGCCATGGCAAAGCTCGAATTTGATGATAGAGAGCGCGAGTGGGCTTTGGCGGCATTTGAGCGCATACTTGCAGACTCAAAAAAGCTTGACGCTATATCGACAGACGGTATTCAGCCGCTCATCAGCACTTCTGATGTAGCCGATATTTTGCGTGAGGATGAAGTGCTTGAGAGCAATCTCGGCTTAATTTTTATAGGCAACGCACCCGACACGGAAAACGGATACGTCCGTGTCCCCAAAGCGATAGAGTAAGGGGGCGTTATATGAGATTTATGATGCAAAGCTCTATTCTCACAAAGGGAGAATGCTGTGACGGTGCTTCGAATATCCTTGAAGGATTTATTTCTCCTATAAACGCTACCGTCTATGAAAGATGTATTGGGGCAAATTTAAGCTTTGTCGGTCTTGTAGCACCGTATGAGCTTGGCACAGACGCTATTTTTGACGAAGACAACGAGCTTGATGCCGCCGTTCAAGCAATACTTGAAGACAGATGTGACGTCGTTTTCTGCAACGATACCTTTGGCAGAGTTGCGCGTCAGGCGGCAGAGAGAGGGCTTTTCTTTTTGCAGGGTGAGTATGGCAGTATTTCACGCTACGGTGTTATGGCCTTGGTGAGCTCTATGGACAGAGTAGGTGTCCTTTGCCGCAGTATAGGAAACGGTGTAAAGGTGCTGGGTATTATTTCGGGCAGTGACGGTAAAGATGCGGTTTGCAATGAGGGGAAAAACTATGAATATTCGGTATCTTCCAATGACAAATTAATACCTTTTTGGTGTGTAGATAAAGACGTTAAATACGCCGACATTTTATCGCAGATATTCTATATTCTTGCCTCTGCCGAGATATCCAATAATATAAGCAGATATGACGGAGTGAAGTACGGATACCGTACACAAAATGCAAAGAGCCTTGAAGAGCTTTACGTAAGATCGAGGAGCAAGGGACTCGGAAAGGAGCTGAAGCTTCTGTCGGTCGTTGGATGTATGGTGCTTCAAAAGGAAAATTACAGCCGCTTATATTATAAAGCAACACAGCTTCGCCGACTTATACGCGATTATTATTCAAGTATGCTTGATGAGCACGGAATTCTCGCTTTCTCCTTGAATGAGATGGGCAAAGACAGATTTGAAAGACTTGCCGCTACGGCAATATCGTCACTCTGTGGATTTCCCTCGGTCTATGCGAGCTATATGGGAAAACCCTGCTTGCTTATATCAAAGTCTGGAAATGAAAAAGCCGTATTTTCTCTTTGGAAGGAGGAAATAGTATGAGAGAGTATGAGATAGTTATAGGACTTGAGGTCCACGTTGAGCTTTCTACAAAATCTAAGCTTTTCTGTTCCTGTTCTACCGAATTCGGAGCCAAGCCTAACACCCTAGTCTGTCCCTTGTGTATGGGTATGCCGGGTGCTTTGCCAAGACTTAATAAAAGAGCAGTCGAGCTTGGAATTGCTGCTGCGATAGTGACCAATTCTCAAATATCGGATAAAATGAGCTTTGATAAGAAGAATTATTTCTATCCCGACCTCGCAAACGGTTATCAGACCACTCAATTTTTTGCACCCATATGCAAGAACGGTTGGGTGGAGATAGACGTGGAGAGTGGCAAAAGACGCATAACGCTTGATAGGATACATATCGAGGAGGACGCAGGAAAGCTCGTTCATACAGAGAAGCATTCACTAATAGACTATAACAGATCCAGTGTGCCGCTCATAGAGATAGTCACCAATCCCGATTTCAGAAGCGCGGAGGAGGTCATCGCTTTCCTTGAAAAGCTTCGCCTTTTGCTTTCCTTTGCCGACGTTTCTGACTGCAGAATGCAGGAGGGATCAATGAGATGTGACGTTAATCTGTCGGTTAGAGAAAAAGGCTCGTCGAGTTTCGGCGTGCGTACCGAAATGAAGAATATAAATTCATTTCGTGCCATAGAAAGAGCGATAAATTATGAGGCAAAACGTCAGATAGAGATTATTGAAAGCGGAGAGGGAAGCGTTATTCAGGAAACGCGCCGTTGGGACGATAATCTCGGTGAGAGCCTGTCAATGAGAAAAAAAGAGGACGCTTCGGATTACAGATATTTTCCGAATCCCGATATTCCGCCCGTGAGTATTTCTTGCGAGTGGATAGAGAGGGTAAGACAGAGCCTTCCCGAAAGCTCTGAGTGCAAGCTTACGCGTATGACAGAGGGGCTTTTGATATCCTCTCAGGATGCAAAAATAATAACGAGAAGCAAAAATCTGTCGGATATATTCGACGCTCTTACATCACGCGATATTTTGCCCAAAGTGGCTGCAAATTGGATAGTTACAGAGCTTCTCGCCCTCCAAACAGAGAACAACAAATCCTCTGAGGATATAAAGATAGATTGCAATAAACTTGCCTCTCTCATTGACCTTGTAGAGAAAAAGGAGATAAACCGAGGAATAGCTAAAAAGATACTTGAGCTTGTATATACTCAAAATATCGAGCCGTTTGAGTACGTAAGAGAGAATTCACTCGGTGTTCTCAAAGATGAAAAAGAGATAGAA
>JAZNES010000052.1:0-3184 GCA_045588755.1 Eubacteriales bacterium
GGGGAAAGCTTTTTTTCAAAAAAGTTTCCCCCGCATCAACCTCAAACAAACCGATAAATCCCAATTTGTTGTTTTTGTTATTATTAGCATTTAGAGGTATATTTATCAACAGACTTGAATTTGAAATTTATTTATGATATAATAAAAAAGTTAGGCGACGGATTTTGAAAATAAAAATAAAAAATCAAGTCACCTTTTTTCGAAAATTCAGTATTAGTTTATGAAAGGATATCAGGCGGTATGGCAGAGCACATTGAAAATGGCTTCAATATCTTTGCCGACAGCGGTCTGCCCCAAGAGGTGACTGAGTCGGTAGTAAAGCACTATTCCGATATGATAATGAGGATAGCGCTGACCAAAACTCAATCCTCGCAGGACGCCGAGGATATCTTTCAAGAGGTGTTTCTTAAGCTTGTGATGAATGAAAAGAAATTCGACAGCGAGGAGCACCGCAAGGCGTGGCTTATAAGAGTAACGATAAATTGCTGCAACAGCCATTTTACAGCACCTTGGAAAAAGAACATCTCGTCCTTTGACGACGTTCTTGAAAATCAACTTGCCGACGACAGTGATGAGGGTATGAGCGTTGAGGAGAGAAACGACATATATTCAAAGGTCTTGAAGCT
The DNA here is from genome assembly GCA_045588755.1 of Eubacteriales bacterium. Classification (GTDB taxonomy): domain Bacteria; phylum Bacillota; class Clostridia; order Oscillospirales; family CAG-272; genus HGM12713. Next base: position 627 of record JAZNES010000052.1, read on the forward strand.
CCCTCAGAATATGAAAGAGGTAGTTCTCCTTTACTATTATGAGGATATGTCGATAAAGGAGATAGCCGAGCTTCTCGGACAGACCGAGGTCAACGTCAAGAAAAGGCTGTCGCGTGCAAGACAGAAGCTCAAGCTTGAGCTTGAAGATACTGAACAACAATGATCGGGGAAAGGAAACCTAAACTGTTTTATGAAGAAAAATGATTTGCGAACTGCCATCGGCGGTATAAGGGCAAGAGATGAGCTTATTGCCGATACGATGGATAAAATAGCAAGATACAGGACCGAGCAGTGCGAAAGTCGGGGGGCTTCGCACCGCAGATTCGGTCTTGGCTTGCGGATTGCCTCTGCTGCTTGTGCTTTTGCGCTCGTTGTCGGCGTAGGACTTTTTATAGGACTCAGAGGGAACAACCCCAACGTCATATCCGATATGAATGACCCGAAAACTGTCGACAATAACGATGCTAACACTCCCGACACCTATTCAAATAAAAAAGAGCTTTCCGAGCTCAGAGAGATTGCACAGGGTATCGACGGAGATTGGATGATAGTCTGGGCAACGGTGGAGTCTTGTATGATGAGTGACGGAGTAGCAACCGTGGGACTTACCGTCGGTGATTTTCTTGCATACTCAGAGGGATTTGACTTTGATAATGAGAATATATCGGCTGAATTTACGACAGACAGTCAAAATGAGCTTGACGGCATTATCGAAAGCCTTACCAGTCAGAGATACTTCTTGCTTTCGCTTGATACAGAAAGTGGCGAAGACTGTTGGATCATCGAAAAATATCTTTGATAAAAATAAAAAATATAAAAAATCGGTCACCTTTTTGAATTTTGTTCGTATTAGTTTATGAACACGTAATAAAGTGGCTAAAAAATTCAAATAATGAAAGAGAGAAAAAACAATGAAAAAGATTATCGCACTTATCCTTGCAGCACTTATCCTCGTTTTCGCAGTAGCTTGCGGAACTGATCCCAACGCTGACGACACAAATAAAAATGACGATGTCGTAAACAATGACAACAACGAAAACAACGAAAACAACGAAAACAACGACAACAACGAAAATAACGAAAATAACGAAAATAATGAAAACAACAACGAGACCGCAAAGGCTCCCGAAGAGGTATTCAACGCAGTGCTTGATAGCTTCTACGGCAAGGTAGCGCCTATGTTCGGTGAAGGCGTAACCGCTGAGGACGTTAAGAGCAGCTACATGGGTGGATATTTCAGTGATGATGAGTCTACATTAAAAATGGGCACTGCAGGCAGTCTTTCTCTTGAGGACGAGAACTCACTCGGAATGCTCAGCGCAACCGCAGTAGTTTCCGACGAGATAAAGGCGAAGATCGACGCGGCTTCTTTGCTCTTCTACAGTATGAGAACCAATAACTTTACCGCTGTTACCCTTCACGTTGCAAACGCTGCAGATCTTGATGCAGTTGCTGACGGAATGACTCAGAATTGGTTGGAGCATCATTGGGATTGCGGCGGAATCGAAAGATACATCGTTGTAAAAGTAGATAACTACGTTATAGCAGCTTACGGCCTTACAGATCAGATGGAGGAGCTTAAGGAGGCAATAACCGAGACCTACACCAACGCAGTAGTTATCAGCGATCAGGATATGACATCGCTTTGATTGACAACATATAAAAATGGCGCGGGAACGCGCCATTTTTTGAAACAAGTATAGATTTGGAGGAATAAAAATTGCTCTTTTCCAGTATCAGCTTTTTATATTATTTTCTTGTAGCAGTTATAGCGGTATATTTTATCGTTCCGTTTAAGCTCAAAAACCTCGTTTTGCTTATTGCAAGCCTTGGATTCTACTTTTACGGCGAGCCGATATATACCCTTCTTATGCTCGGGACGATACTCGTCAACTATATATGCGGATTGCTTATAGATAAGTTCCGCGGCAAGACGGCTTCAAAGGTATTCTTGTGGCTCAGCGTTGCGCTTAGCCTTGGCTCTCTTGGCTTTTTCAAATATTCGGATTTCTTTATAAGCAACGTAAACTCGTTTTTCAAGACCGATTTCTCGCTTCTCGGACTTGCACTTCCTATCGGTATCAGCTTTTATACCTTCCAGATACTCAGTTATACCATTGACGTCTATCGCGGCGAGGCAAAGGTGCAGAAGAGCTTTATCCGTCTTGCGACCTACGTTTCGCTCTTCCCTCAGCTTATAGCAGGACCTATCGTACGTTATACGACGGTAGAGGATGAGCTTTCAAGCAGAACGCACTCCTTTGAGAACTTCTCTTACGGAGTTACCCGTTTCGTTATAGGTCTTTCAAAGAAGGTCCTTATTGCCGACACGCTTGGCGGACTTTCAAGAAATCTTATGGCGTCCGATGACAAGTCGGTAGCGCTCTATTGGCTTTACGCGATAGCTATATCCTTACAGCTTTATTTTGACTTTTCCGGTTATTCCGATATGGCTATAGGTCTTGGAAGAATATTCGGATTCCGCTTCCTTGAGAACTTTAACTATCCCTTTATATCAAAGAGCATAGGAGAGTTCTGGAGAAGATGGCATATGTCGC
>JAZNES010000053.1:0-5788 GCA_045588755.1 Eubacteriales bacterium
AAGATATCTCACGAAATACAGCTTGATACGAGGGAAAGTCCGCTCAAAATAAGACTTGCCAAGCTCGCCCGTCAAATAAGCAGGCTCGGCTATTTTGCCGCCGCCCTCGTCGCCGTGGCAAATCTCTTCAATGCCTTTATCATAGACAGCGGATTCGTCCCGGGAGTGATACTTATGAAGCTCTCGGATACACGCTACATTCTTCAAAACCTTCTTAGCTCATTTATGCTCGGACTCACCGTCATAGTCGTAGCTGTTCCCGAGGGACTTCCTATGATGATAGCCGTCGTCCTCTCATCGAATATCAAAAAAATGCTCTCCGATAACGTACTTGTCAGAAAGCCCGTAGGTATTGAGGCGGCAGGCAGTATGAATATCCTTTTTACCGACAAAACGGGAACGCTGACCGAGGGAAAAATGAGCGTCTCAAAGCTTATCTGCGCTGACGGTGAGGAATACGCAAGCTTTTCACATATGAAAAAGAAAGCACCTGAGGCGGCGCTTAAATACGAGCTTTCCTGCTTTTTCAACACCTCCTCGGTATTGTCAAGACCAAATCGAAGCGTTCTCGGTGGGAATGCCACCGAAAGAGCCCTTCTCGAGTCTGTCTGCGCCAATAAGCAAAATACAGGCTTTGAGCTTATATCAAAGCTTCCATTTGACAGCTCGAAAAAATATTCAATATGCCATCTCAAAGGCAAAAATCCCTTGACACTCGTAAAAGGAGCACCCGAAAAAATATTGCCCCACGTGTCCTATTGTTACGCGAATGGAAAGCCCTGTGATTTTACTCCTTTTTTATATAGCTTTGCCCGAAGGATAGAAGAAGAGACCTCCTCGGGAGGAAGGGTGATACTCATAGCCTCGAAGGAGGATAACCCTTGGGGCAACGAGATACCGAACGATCTTACCCTTGTGTGTGCCGTACTGCTTGAGGACAAAATACGCAAGGAATCAAAGCAATCGGTCGAACAGCTCAAAAATGCGGGAATACAGGTGGTTATGCTTACGGGAGACAGTCCCCAGACTGCCGCAAGCATCGCCCGAAGGTGCGGAATATTGAATTCAACGCACTCGCGGGTGTTGAGCGGCGACGAGCTGGCGCGACTTGACGACCGTGAGCTTCGAGAGCTTCTTCCCTCTCTTGCCGTAGTCGCACGAGTCCTTCCCTCAGATAAGAGCCGCCTTGTAAGGATAGCGCAGGAGGCAGAGCTCGTAGTCGGAATGACGGGAGACGGAATAAACCACGCCCCTGCTCTGAAGCGAGCCGATATAGGATTTTCAATGGGAAACGGAACTCAGGTCGCCAAGGACGCGGGAGATATCATAATCCTTGACAGCAATCTCTCATCTATCGCCAAGGCTGTGCTTTACGGCAGGAATATCTTCAAAAGCATACGGAAATTCATCTCCTTACAGCTGACTATGAATTTTTCCGCCGTCGGAGTATCAATGATATGCCCCTTTATCGGCTTTGACGCACCCGTGACCGTCGTTCAGATGCTCTGGATAAATATAATTATGGATACTCTCGGCGGTCTTGCCTTTGCGGGCGAGGCGGCACTTCCCCACTGTATGAAGGAAAAGCCCAAACGGCGCGACGAGCCGATACTCAATAAATATATGATAAACCAGATACTCTTTCTCGGCGCATTTACAGTCGGTCTTTGCATAGCGTTTCTGAAGATGCCGCGCATAAGCTCGTCATTCAGAGCTTCTCCCGACAATATCTATCTTATGAGTGCATTTTTCACTCTCTTTATATTCTCCTCGCTCTTCAATTGCTTCAACGCAAGGACCGATAGACTCAATCTCTTTTCGGGACTTACAAAGAACCGAGCATTTATTTTCATTATGCTCCTCGTGGGCACGATACAGATACTCTTTACCTATCTCGGAGGCGCGCTCCTCCGATGTGCCCCCCTTCTTCCGAGGGAACTTTTCACGACTATGCTTTTAGCACTCTCGGTCTTTCCCGCCGAATTCTTCAGAAAGCTTATTTTGAGAGCCTTCGGAAAAAAGCAGGGATTTTAGCCTCACGTATACCGCAGGTATCGCAAAAATTGCGATACCTGCGGGCTTTCTTTCAAATGGAAGACTTAATCTTATTGACAAAACCGAAATAAAAATATATAATATATCTTGGTATATGATAAAATACAGGAGAATATCTCATGAATATAAAAAGATCGATTCTGGCTTTTTCCCTCGTCCTTATTCTGCTCGTGTCATTTTCAGCCTGCGGAGAGGACACCCCGCCCGAGAAGCCTACCGTCTATTATAACGTAAGCTTTGATTATAATAACGGAGACGGGGTAAGCACACTAAAGGTGACCGAAGGAAGCTATCTCACACAGCCCAAATCTCCCGAACGCGAAGGATATATTTTTGACGGCTGGAAAAACGGCGCTTACAATTGGGATTTTGACCTTGACACAGTGCGCAAGGACGTCACTCTCGTCGCCACCTGGATAGATGCTTCCTCGGTATTTGACTATTCGCCGAACGACGACGGCACAGTTGCCGTAACGGGCTATTCGGGCGCATTGTCGGCACTCAGGATCCCGAGCACCATCTCGGGCAAAACGGTAAGCGCGGTGGCAGATGGGCTCTTTTCATCACTCGTCCTTGACGAGCTTGACGAGATAGTTCTTCCCGAGACGGTAACGAAAATAGGAAAAGAAAGCTTCTCCGACTGCTCGGAGGTTCAGATAACTGTAAAAGGAGCGCTCACCGAGCTTGGCGAGAGCGCCTTTGAGGGTTGCGACGGCATAAGCGAAGTGCCTCTCGGAGAGGGACTTGAGCTCATACCCTTCAAGGCGTTTGCGTCCTGCGCGAAGCTCTCTACGATCACCATACCCGCAAGTGTAAGGGTTATCGGAGAAAATTCCTTTTATAAGTGCTCGGCAATGCAGACCATAGTAATATATTCTAAGGATCTGACAGTCGAAAACAGTGCCTTTTCGGATTGCGATGCCCTCAAAACTATATTCTTTATCGGCAATGCACAGGAGTGGGAGACTCTTCTCGAGGGCGTCGATAACGGAGGACGCGAGAACTCCTCCTTCCTTGATGCAGAGGTCTATTTCTATTCGGAAAGCAAACCCGCCGAGGACGGAAACTATTGGTATATGAATGATAACGGCGAGCCGAGATGCTGGTAAGCCTTGTCGGTTTGGAGGAAATATTTTGAAGAATAAAGAAAACAAGCTCTGTAACGTAAGAAAGACCTCGATAGGCGGACAGGCTCTCATCGAGGGAATAATGATGAGAGGTCCGAAGCATACCGCTATGGCGGTAAGAGACCCCCAAAAGAATATAGTTCTTGAAAAATGGGAGACCAATACAAAAAAGACTCCTAAATTTTTCAAGCTCCCGATAATCCGAGGAGTCTACGGCTTCATCGATTCCATGAGAGTAGGCTATAAATGCCTTATGCGCTCGGCTGAGATATCACTTGAGGAAGAAGAAAAGGAAAAGAGCGAGAAGGAGCAAAAGAAATCAAACGCGATATTCAACGTTATGATGGCGGTAGCGTCGGTGATCGGTGTCGTGCTTGCCGTTCTTATGTTCGTAATGCTTCCCACCTTTATCTACAACGGGCTTGAGAAGCTCCTTCCCTTCCTCCCCTTAAAGAATGAAGCTCTTAACTCTCTTATCAAATCGGTCTTTGAGGGAGTGCTCAAGATCGCGGTGCTCGTTGCCTATATGTTGCTCGTATCGCTTATGAAGGATATAAAGCGTACCTTTATGTACCACGGTGCAGAGCACAAAACGATATTCTGCTATGAGCACGGAATCGAGCTGACCGTCGAGAACGTAAGAAAAGAAGGACGCTTCCATCCCCGTTGCGGCACTTCCTTCCTTATCCTTATGCTCCTTGTAAGTATATTCATTTCCTTCTTTATAGACCCCTTGTTCTTACTCACTATAGGACATACTCCTCATATTGCAATAAGAGCACTCGTAAAGCTTTTGCTTATCCCTATCATTATGGGAGTAGGCTATGAGCTTATAAAGCTCGCGGGCAAAAAGGATAATCTCTTCACAAGAATAATCTCCGCCCCCGGACTCTGGCTCCAGCGCATAACGGTTCTTGAGCCCGACGACGACATGATAGAATGCGCTATCACAGCCTTCACCGAGGTCATTCCCGAGGAGGATAAATAAAAAAGCATTGTAACAACTATTTTTCATAAGCATAAGAACACCCCGACAGATTTTCTGTCGGGGTGTTCTTTACTAAGATCTAATATTTTGAACTCAAATATCCGTATTGCTACTGCACTGCTTCCGTCACGACAAAATATAGGATTTGTCCGTTGAGCTCTAACGTTGACAGTTGGATATAGTCGTCAGGAATATCCGCTTCATTTCGGTAAAAATAACAGTTGATCGGTTTGGACTTCATTGTTGAGGGAAAAGAGTAATCCCAAATCGGCGAACTGTCGTCAGATAAAGATTCTTTTGAAACGTTGACGCGACGTTTACTTGACATAGTTAATAATCCTTTGCGCTCATATATGCGGTATATAACGATATCGGTGTTTGTTTGACCAATAATCATCGCGTCCGTTATCTTTTCCTCATCGCTTAACGTCAGGGTGTCCAACAAAATGACAGCCTCATCAACTTGATCGATTAGAGATTCAAGTTCCTGTTTGGACTCTTTCGGTTTTAATGCGTTAACTGTTGTGAAAACAAGAAACACGGTAGCGCAAATGATAAGTAATGCTTTTGTTGCTTTATTGAGACCGGAAGGATGCAGAATAACATCAGCTTCTTTTGTTTCGTCTAAATCAACAATCCATTGAGCATATTCCTTGTATTCCGTTTTTTCTAAATACTGCGCTGACAGTTTGCCGTAATTAATCTGAGGCACGGTATTCGCTAAGTGTTCGTAATATTGACGGGCTTCATCGGTATTGCCTTGTATAAGAGCAAGCCTCGCTTTACAAAAAGTACGGTGATGTTGATTTGCAAGCAGGGCTGTGGGGGTATTGATCCATTTAATACAAGCCTCTATATCAGCCGTTAAATACATACCGTAAAACGCCATACGCGGAAAGCTTTTACGGTATTTATCCCGCATTTTGGGCTTTTCTGACGCCAATAAATTCTCATACTGTTCGTATATTTGACGAAGGTTTTCATCATCACCTGTATCGAAATAAACATTAGCGAGATAGGTCAAATAATTGTATTTATATCTTTTAGGCACTTTTTTATCTTTAATTTTTGCTTTGCAAATACCAATAACATTTTCGTAGTTTCCGCAAAAATACTCTCCATAGAGCTGCCATATAGCCGAAGAATCGGCAAGCTTACCCTGATATATTACAGTTAAATAAGTGTCGGGGTCTAATTTGTCGTTTATAATGGAGGTGATGTATTTGCGAAAAATAATCGTGCTAAAGACTATAAAAATGAAAATTTCTACAGCTAACGTCAAGAAGATCACAGCTACATTTTTTGTAAAAGTTATCAACCCCAAAATCAGCAAAAGTGCTACACTAAGTATATAGCAGCACGACTTATATTTTTTGAGTATATTTTTTGCTTTTTGCATTGTGTTAGTATCGTTGTTCACAGTAAATTTCTCCCATAAAACGTATTTGTTATAGATTGTTTGCAAGTAAAATGTATAACTTTTATTGCCAGTTTAGTATTTGTATTACAAATGCATCGGACGAAACCCATACCCCTAAAACTGTACGAGCACATCCGTAGGCTCCCTCCGGGAGGGAGCTCCCGACGAAGTCGGGTGAGGGAGAGTGCGTTACAATGA
>JAZNES010000054.1:0-11934 GCA_045588755.1 Eubacteriales bacterium
AGTAATGTACTTTTCCATAATCATATTCCTTTCGTGTTTCAAAATTCCTTGTAAACACAAGCATTTTCGGTACTTTGGGAATATGTTTCGTCTGCATCGGCTCTTTGCCTTTGAGCAGATCAGGTATGAACAATCCGACCAGCGGCAAGTTGCCGCCCCCAATTATCGGGGATGTTCGGCATATATCCTTGCCATATCACACGATGGCGAAGTTCGGATTTTAACGTTTTTGCCCGACCAACGGCAAGTTGCCGCCCCCAATTATCGGGACGTGCGGCATAAAACCTTGCCATATCACGACGGTGAAGTTCGGATTTTAACGGTTTCGCCACAACTTAAAATTGAAGCCGCAGAGATAGCTCTGCGGTTTCAATGTATTCTATCATAAGGAGACTGACATTTGAAAATCAAATCACTCACATTAATTTTATTATTATTGTTACTTCTATGCTTTACGGCATGCAGTTCACCTATCTCACATACACATAAGATCGTTGTCACCCCAATGCTCGATTCAACTTGTACCTTGTCGGGTTGGACTGAGGGTGAGTACTGTTCTATATGTAACAAGGTGCTCGTCATTCCTAAGGAAATAAAACCGATCGATCATGACTTAGTCATAGAGACTGCTCGCGAGCCTACCTGCACCGAATCGGGTGTTACCGAAGGTAGCTATTGCGCGGCTTGTAACGAAAGATTCTCGGAGCAGACCGCGCTAGAGCCGCTTGGTCATACCGAGGTAGTTAACGAAGCTGTTGGTCCAACGGGAGTCAGCACAGGGCTTACAGAGGGACGCAGTTGTTCTGTATGTAATCAGGTATTCGTTCCCCAACAAACGATCGACATTCTGCCGCCTGTAACGATCGATTCCCATTTTGGAATTATCACAGAGTCAAAAGCCACTGTTACAACAGAGCACATAAAGCTGAACATACCCGCAAACGTTTATATTCCTTATGATCTCGTTGATAATATAAACACCGTAACGTCGACTATGGAGCTTGCTTCGGGTCTGAAATTCGAAGGCAGCAGATACTATGCCAATGAGTTTTTAGATGTCAACGTAGAAAAGTATACCGACTCGCTCAACGAAAGAGGACCGTTGCACGACGATAACGACGAATGCAATATCGCTTCGGGCGATCTTCTCTTATTCGATACCTTTATTCACGAGCTCACTCATTCCCTGCAGTTAAATCAATCAAATTGGCACTACTGTGAATTAATAACAGAAGGATTTGCCGCCTATACCACATACAAAACGCAAAAGCATATAGAAGCTTATTCTCCCGAGATATCTGTCATCGTTGGAGCGTCAGGCAATACTCTTGCCGAGAACTACGAGCTGAACTATGACGAGCTTTTCAGCCATTCCTTTGGATATTGGTTTGAAAACGGATTTAACTTTGAAAGCAACGAAACCGTTCACTTAGGATTCCGCTTCATGTGGTATCTTGACGAGGTATACGGAAATTATTCCAAGTGGATCACCGCATACGAAAATGAAAATTGGGCTTTTGTAGCATTTTCGAATCAGCTTCCGATAGAAGAACAGATCCGCGCCTTTAAGAGTGCATACGGCGACGACGTTTTCGACGGATTTTACTCATGGTTCACATCTAACGAAAATCTTTTCAAAAAATCCCAGCCGATAGATTTGCGTGATGTCGAAAAGATACAGCTCTACCCCAATTTCGCTTACGATGAAATATTTTATGAAATATCGGGTGCTATCACATACAACGATCTTTTCATAGACATCGACGCGGGAAAGAGATATATTGCCGAGTATAAAGCTCAAAACATCGACGGCATGATGCTCGATATTACCGAGGGTGTTGTAGTTGAGCTTTACGATAGCGAAGGCAGACTCCTCAAAACACCTATCACATCGAATGCTGAGCTTATTCCTTTAGATGACGTAAGCTTCATTAAGCTTGTCGGTGAAGGCATAGCGCACGAAATAAAAATTATATTTTGACAAATATCAAAGGGGCGACCTTACGGTCGCCCCTCTTTTTCTTATTCATTTTACTCAATTCAATTCCTTTTGAGAACCTACGGGGTTTACAATACTGTATCCGATATTGACAAGGTGGTCTGCCACACGTTCAAGTCCCGAAACTGCAGAGGAATAGTAAGGACTTACATCCATACTGCAATTACCCTCGGCAAGACGTGCAAAGTGGTTGGCTATAAGATTTTTCTTCATACCGTCGACCTCATTCTCGAGATCAGTAAGCTCCGAAAGTCTGCTTCTATTGAGATTTTCAAAAGCGTCCTTAGAAATAACGAGCATCTGCAAGATCTTTTCTTGCATTTTGCCTATATCATTTCGTCCTATTTCAGAAAATTCAATGCCCTTCCCTTTCATTTCCTCGCCGATCTCATAGAAATTTTCGGCATGGTCTCCTATACGCTCAAGGTCGTTGATAACGTGGAAATATGAACCGATAACTCTTTCATCGCTTTGTGATGCACCTACCGACAGATTGATCAAGAATTTCGTCAATGCTCCGTTGGTAAAGTCGATTATTGCCTCGTTGCGTCTGATCGTTTCCCCTCTTTCAAGAGAGCCTGTCTCCATTGCCGCAAGTGAAAGATTCATATTCTCTTCAACGAGTCCAAGCATATAATCCATCTCTTTTTTGACCTGCATAAGCGCAACGGGAGGAGTCGACAGAAGTCTGTCGTCGACGAATTTGAGAGAATGAACCTCTTCGGCAGTCTTTTTATCCTTAATAACAAGGCAGGAATACTTGACCAAAAGTTTAGTAAACGGAAGCAGCGTTGCAGTTGTGGTAACGTTAAATATAACGTGGAAAGCAGACACGCGCATCTGCAAGGACATAGGATCGCTTCCCGGGAAGAGAGAAACGAGCAGGTCGACCGCGGGCTCTCTGAATATCCAGATAAGAGCCGTAAAGAGCGCCGTACCGATAACGTTAAAGGTAAAGTGTATAAGTGCGACTCTCTTCGAATTTGCGTTTGCACCGACAGAAGCAAGCAGCGCGGTCACACAAGTACCGATATTTGCTCCGAGGATTATGAAAAGCGCAAGCTCAAGCGGAAGCACTTCCGTTCCCACCATTGTAATAACGACACCCGTAGCGGCTGAAGAGCTCTGAATAAGCGCGGTAAAAATAACACCCACAAATATAAGCAAAAGCGGGAAATTTATCTTCTGGAAGATATTTGTAAACAGGGTCTCAACGAGCGGATTACCAAAAGCCTGCTCACTGCTCATTACCTCAAGTCCGACAAATATAAGTCCAAGACCCGAGCAAAGCAGACCCGCGATCTTTATCTTCTCATTTTTGAAAAAGCCCATCATAACTCCCGCGAAAGCGAAGAGATACATAAGCATATTAAAATAATCGTTTTTAAGCGCGACAAGGACACCCGTGATCGTCGTACCGATATTTGCGCCCATAATAATAGGCGTTGCCTGCATAAGCGTCATAACGCCCGCATTTACAAGACCGATGACCATGACCGAGGTCGCCGACGAGCTTTGAATGATCGCGGTAACTCCCGCTCCTATTCCCACGCCCGAAAAGCGATTGTTGCTTATTTTTCCAAGCATCTTTTTCATACCGCTTCCGGCGCTCTTTTCAAGTGCGTCACTCATAAAGTTCATTCCGACTATGAAGACGCCGACACCCGCCAAAAGCCATATAAGACTCTGTAAAAGCTGACCTATCTGTTCAGTTAAAATCATTAATAATCTCCTTAATTTTATTGTAAATCCAAGATATTATACCATATTTTTGCAAGCAAGTCAATATTTTTTCTTGCTTCAAAAGAAGAAGGCGACTGTTCAGTCGCCTTCTTATGGGTTATTATTATTTTCATCTTCCATTTTCATACGGTAGAACATCTCAAGACGTTTCTTGCGGTAGAAGATTCCCATCGTGACACCAAAGCCTACGACAAGAACTCCTATCGTTCCAAAGATAAAGAAGGAAAACTGAGCTATATTCATTCCAAGGAATTTACGCTCTTCGGTGGGAATATATTCTATGATCTGTTCAAGGCTGTCGGTAATCCCGTAATCTGCATACAGCTCCTCGGGAATTATCGCAGTCTTTCTGTCAACGCCCTCAACATCGATCGCAATAACGTATTCCGAGTTTTTGTACGCCGACTGCAGATAGAAGGTAGCATTTCCGCTCTTGTCGACAATGACCGACTGTATCTTCTTGAGTTCCCCATCGACTATCTGATAAAGCGTAGCACAAGAATGAGCGCGGTCTGTGCCGACGTATACCTTAGGAGAGAAATCAAACTCGGTATCTCCCGAGAAAGAAAGCTTATAGCTATCGGCATCACCAAGGACCTCGGCTTGTTTATCGGTAAGCTTTGTAATTGCCGTCAGCAAATGAGACATCTTGTAATTATCAGATATCTCTGCACCCTCAAGACGATTGCAGTCTATCTTTACGGTAGAGCCGTTGTTCATATTGATGATAACAGAGGCATCCTTACCCGAAAGCTCAGACAATGCGCCGCCCTTTATATCGTCGTCTGAATTATAATTTACCGACACCTCGATCTTTGAGGAAGATTCCTCTGCCTTCGTTTGGGCATACTTGACGGCATCTGCAAGCTCGTCCCAACCGTTCTTGTTTTCAATAACGGCGTCAACACTGACAGTAGGCTCACTTAAAACGACTTCGTTTTGCGAGTTCTGCGTAGCCTCAACTCTGACTGTGGTCGAAACAGTAGCATTCGAAGTCTCTTTAACGGTCACAGTCTCTATAACGGTAGTCTCTTCGTCCTTCTGATAGGCGCTCGTCGCGGTCTGTGACTGTCCCTCGGAGGCTTCCGAATTATATATCTTCATATTTTTAGGATTTGGCAAGAATTCGCGGATAGACTCCTCGACTGCCGCCATCGATGAAGCAGGGCCGAGATAATAGACGTTTTTAAGATTGTTACAATTATAGAACGCCTTTTGACCGATAGCTGTTATGCTCGAGGAGAGAGTAACGTCGACGAGCAGGTCACAACCGTAGAAGGTCCACAGAGGAAGTGTCGAGACCGAAGCACGCATATCTGCCGACATAAGACCGTTACAACGCGCAAAGACCATACTGCCCATAGAGGTGACGCTTTTCGGCACGGTAAGGCTGCGAAGACCGTCACAACGGTAAAACGCCTTACGTCCAAGGCTCGTAACACCGTCGGGAATGCGAAGAGTCTGAAGTCCTATACAATTTTCAAAGGCACTCTCGCCAATAGTGCGAAGTCCCGAACCGAACGAGATCATTTTGATCGAGGAGCAATCTGCAAAGGCGTACTTTCCAATAGAGGTAACGCTGTCGGCAATGGTTACCGAGGTTATAGCATTACAGTCCTTGAATGCATAATTACCGATAGAGGTAACCCCGCGCTCTATCTTCAAAACGCGGATCTCGGAGGCAAATTCGTACCAAGGGGCGTGCGAGTTCTCGGCGTAATTATCCATTGCGCCGTTTCCCGAAACGGTAAGCGTGCCGTCAGCGAATTCCCACTTGACGTTGCCTGCCTTCCCCGACTCTGCGGCATAGACCATAGGCATCATAAACGCCGCAACCGTCAAAACCGCCATAAATGCGGCTATCAGCCTGCAAATATTCAATTTTGAAGCTCTACAGCGCATAAATGCCCTCCGTTTTCATTTATTTTTTTGTTTTTCTTACGCTTAAGAGTCCAAAGGACTGCGCCTACCGCACACATGAAAAGGGCGTGGAAGGCAATCTTTGAGCAGCCGAGCAAGACCTTTTCGTTGGCGTGCAGGAACTCAATTAAAAAGCGTGAAGCTCCGTATACCGTAAGCACCATAGGCAAAAGCTCACCGTTTGGAATGAACTTACGTTTTGCGGATAAATAAAGCATTAAAGCCACAAAACCAAAAGCGACCAACGTTTCAAGTATCTGAACGGGAAAAAAGTAATCGTCAAATCTTATATTATATATTCCCCACGAGCAAGGATAGCCGTAGCAACAGCCCGGGAATATACACCCAAGCCGTCCCATGCCGTACATGAACATCATAGGAATCGCCATAAAATCACTCGTGGAGTCATAGGATTCGCGGAATATCTTCGAGGTTATCCACGCGATTATCGGGACATACACAAATGCCGTCGCAATATTGCCTTCTCTGGTTGAGGTAAAGCCCGCGTTCATAAACATAGCAAGCTTCATAGCGTATATCTCAGCATATTTGAATATCCAGAATATCAAAAATGATTTATAAAGCTTAAATTTAAGCTTTTTTCCGTACCAGAGGCAAAATATAAAGGCAATGGCAGTACCAATTATTCCGGGCAAATTGTATGCCGTATTCTTCAGATCATTTTCCGCGACCCAGATAATAAGGCGTTCAAGCATATGATATTACCTCTTTATAGTACTGTTTTTTGATTGCCAGCCCTCTTGCGAGGGCTGGCTTTCAAAAATAATGATTAATAATCATTGGTAATTGTTATAGGTGTAGCAAGGGTAACCGTAAAGGTCTGCGTCTGTCCGTTAACGGTTCCTGTCAAGGTGAGCGTTGTTGCAGAAGTCAAGGTACCTGCCGCTGTCTTGCTGTCACATCCAGTATCTCCACTAAAAATATTACTACCATAAGCACCTCCGACGCTACCTATATAATACGTCGTATCGCCATCTGCGGTCCATGTATAGGAATCTGTCTGGTTATAAGTATCGGCATCCCAGCTACCATTCGTATTTCCATAGTTTTTATAAATACGAGGAACACCGCCGCTATTAGCCGTAAATTTAAGGGTAGCATCGGTAGCATTTCCAAAGTTTGTCATCTGAATGCTAAGAGCTGTAGGCTTGTATTCATATTGAACTTCCTCGCATCCTTCACCTTTTATGTCCTCACAATATATGTATACTGTAGCACTTGTATCGGTCCAGCTATTCTTTAGAGGATTAACGACATCATTACCTACATGAACGTCAAGCTCTGTCGACGTGTCCGGATCGACGCCCGATATCTCGACCGTCGGTGTAGGCGACGCAACGGTATACGTTATACCCGTTTCAGATCTTTCGGTATCTCCTACCGAATAGTAGAAGGTCGCACTGTAAGTACCCGCATAGACTAAGCTCTGCGCAGCAGTCTGAGTAAAGGTCTTATTGGTACTGTCGGGTGAGAGATCAAGAGTAAATCCTGTATAACTGTCAGGAACACCCGTATAGCCTCCCTTACCCTCAGAGGTATTTTTATTATAAGTAACCACAAGGCGTACGTTGTTTATAACAAACTCTTCTCCTATCGGCTGACCCTCAAAATCGGTAAAGGTTGCCGCAAGTCCCGAAAGACTGTGGCTCTGCAAGAACGTACCGTTAAAGGTCTGAGTCTTTATGTTAGGACGAGATACAGTAATATTGGCAACCACCTTGGTCTCTTCCACCTCGTTCTTATAGGTAAGATCCGAAACGTCGGCAAGATCGATATCATAGTAGTGGTCCTCTACGACAGCTCCCTCTCCGTTAGTAATATTGTCAAGGTCATACCATGCGGTATTTGCATTGGTAACGGTAATTATTTCGGAAGGAGCCTCAGGCCATTCGGCATCGGGATTTCCTGTATAGAATATACCGCTCTCCTCCTCGTATACGTTCATAACCTTAACGTCGAGAAGAGTCCATCTTCCGTCCTGCGCGGGAATAGCGAAGGTGTGCGTGCTATCACCGTTATTACGCGCCATCATGATCACGTAAGATACTACGTCGGCATTGGTATCGGCGGTCTTCGTTACTCTCTTGAAGAGACCGTAAACAGACGCAGCCTGCGCATTGCGGAAGGCGAGAGTTATCTCTTCTGCCGCCACCGAGGAATTAAGCTGTACGACGTAATCGTCTATGGCATCTCTTATTCCAAGATAGCTTACGGGATCCTTAGGAGCTGCGGTGATAGTCGCCGCGCCTTCTGCCTTGGCTATGCGTTCTCCCGAAACCGAAACGTAGTCGAAGGAGAAGACTCCGGGGTCTTCAACGAGGAAGCTCTCGCCGCCGTAGCAGCCTGCCTCCTGATCCCAGCTAAGATCGGCGTCAAGATCGTAAGCACTTCCCTTGTAGTAAAGCTTAACGTTTCCAAGACCCGGGAGTTCTTTGCCCGTGTCGTCGAATATCTCAACACTTACGTCGAACTCGTGAGGAATTCCTGCATAGAAATACTGAATTCCGTTTGCCGTAATAAGCTCTCTGCCATCAAGCTCTTCATCGGTATAATCCTCTACGTCTACGGGAATAATGCTTACTCTGGTGTAAAGACCTGTATATACCTCACGCACTATCGGGGTCGCAACATTGTACGGCTGTCCGTCAATAATGACAGAGGTCATAGTATAGGTACCCGATTTTGTGAAGGATACGTCAGCCTCCCAGTAAGCACCCGAGCCTGTATAATCGGTAATAATGTTACCGATATTACCATCGCCCATAAATACGCCCTGAACTCTCGTAGGATAAGCACCTTCAACCGCTGCGACTACTATTGAGAAACGCTCGGTCTTATAGCTGTCTGCCGTTCTGTGAACGTAACGCAGAGCGTACTGTCCACTTACAGATTCAAGAGCAAAGCCGTCAATATTTACCTCGGGCAGAGTGGTCTGGTTCAAAATATATTCTATACCGTCAATGGTAACGGTACGCAAGATGAAATCTCCGGGAACATCAAAGGTATATTCGCCTTCCCATATGCCGTCACCCTTGTACTCAAACTCAAAGGCGTCCTGACGGGTTCCCTGGGTTTCACTTATTCTTCTGATAAAGTTTCCTTCTATCTCGGTAGGTTCCGTTCCCTCAACGTTCAGCCTTACGGTAACCTTATGCTCCCTGCCGTCACCAAGCATGTAATCGTAGCTTCCGACAAGCTCGGCTGTAACAGAACGTGTAGATGCTATCAGCTTTTCATCACTCATAGCAGTGGGAGCCGTATAGCTTCCGAACTGAATGTTAAGGCTGCCCTCTATCTCGGAGGCAGCAAGCACCTTGTCATTGGTGATCTGAGTTCCGTCAAGATAAACTATCGCAGTTATCATATGCGGGTCGTTTTTGACAAGGGGCGTAATATAATGAATATCGGTATAGGTAGCTCCATCAACACCCGGAATGCTTATCTTGTTTGAATCATTGTCAAGATACATAGGTACTATAGTTCTACCGTATTCGGAGTATTTATTTTCAACGTCAAAGTGCGCGTTCGCAAGCAGAATTCCCTCTTCGGCGTCAATAAAGGCGACCTTCATAGCGGCGATAAGCTCAAGGCTTTGCGCCATCTCGATCTCATCGTTGGAGTAGAAGATATAGCAGCTTCCGCTTCCCTGCGTAGTACTCTGAGATGCAGTGTCGGGATCGATCTTATCCTCGGTCCAGATACGGTTTGCGCCCGAATATCCAATGACCTTGGTCTTTGTTTTCTGAGGAGGATTCTCCTGCGCGAAGGAAACAGTCACTGTTTCAGTACCGATCTGCACCTCGCCATCCATTATCGGCGTTTCTGTCTCTCCAAGCGGTATCTTTTCACCGTTCTTCTTATAATACCACGTTGCAGTCTCACCCGAGCCGACCTTAAATATTTCCTCGGGGTCTCCGGTAACAGTAGAAGTCACATCTTCTTTGCCGCTATCGGCATTATAATCCTTAACGGTCGTCGTTATAACGCTCGTGACGTATATCGGCGTACTTTCAATTTCGTAGAAGGTAGCAACGCCATCCGAATCGTAGACGACGTACTCTACCTTTTCGCTGACAGGCTCGGGATCACCTTCGATGACGTCACCCTCAAGTATAAGAACGGATGACGGATTGTTGGTTCTGATCCAGAAATCAAGAACCAGACCGTAGGTATCCTTAGCGGAGTAGGTATAGCTCGTGATCTTACTTCCCAATATCTCATTAGCCTCGTCAATATCAGCTTTCGAGGTAGAGGTAGGCATCTCTGAAACCGCATCGGTACGAATATTCGCCTTAACGTGATCATTCAGCCTACCTGCCACCCAGCTTCCAAGGCCTCCGATATAATCAGCCGCCTTATCCTGAAGAGCTTGCTTACTGAAGTAAATAGTCATTTGGGAAACTCTGAAGCCCAAACCGTTGTGAAGGAGCTTATCAAAACGCTCAAGCATACCGTCATGAATCACAACGTTGTTTTGTGATGCAGAATTGCCAAGAATGTCCAAAAGAGCCATTACGTTTCCGGGAAGACCGCCAAACCAATCACCCATATCACTACCGTTAAGGGTTACTGTGGATATCTTTATCATATGGTCGGCAATAGGCTCGATATATCCCCACGTTCTCGTAACGGGAACTCCTGCGTCATAGCTGACAGCATCGGGCTCAAGCTTAGCAATATCTGCCTTGAGCGTTGCTCTGTCGGCAATATACTGACTTAAGGAAGAAAAGACGATAGCCGACTGTCCAACGTTAGGATCTGTGCGCACTCTGTTCATTACAGCCAATTCAGCAACAGCACCTGCGCAAAAGTCATCCAAGGACTCAAATTTCACAGGAGTATAATTGACCGACAGACCTGCATTATTGCCTGTCAGGAAGAGAAGCTCATCGGTATGCTCCTGATACATAGCAAACATTTGCATAAAATATTCGCCTACAGGCTCAACGACGTCTTCATCCATCTTGCAAAGCAGCTGATAAAAATTATAAACGTCTGTAGGGTCGCACGGCTCTTCTGATGCGGTATCTCTAAGTATGCTGTTCATATACGTACCGATAAGTCCGGCAATAGAGTCCATTTCATTCGAGAGATTGTTAAACGCGCGGAGCACGTTGGTAAATCCGATCTCAATTTCGCTCATTCTCTGAGCATATTCTACCGCATCGGGATTATCATAACTAATGTCATCATAAACTACCGAGGATATGGCGCGAACACCCTTATTAGACGACTGTGTAAAGCCTAAGGTATTGTCATATACGGTATAGTTAAAATTCGAGTCGAGCAGCTGAACTCTTCCGTCAGTGGTATAAGTCGCCGCAGAAAGAGGCTTGTCGATAAGGGTTAAGGGGTTCAGCGATGCGGGACGAAGCACTATTTTGTCAAGTCCGTAAGCCTCACTATCCGACAAATTGATAAGGTTACCCCACGTCTTATTTCGTTCGACAACAGACAACAAGGAATCTCCTATTGCCGAAGATGCGGGCGGCGTGCTGCCGTCTCCGTTTACAAGCGCTATTTCAAGGTTACCGTTAGCCGCAATATTAGTGGAAATTCCACTCACCTGGGGAGAAATAGACAGAGTGAGCCACGAGAACGTAGCTACAGCCATAGTCGCGATCGATATGGCAAAAACCAAAAGCGTCGCGAGCAATTTTTCTTTTATTTTTGGCAACCGTGCTTGATACAGCCGTATCCTTCTTTCGGTCTCTCTCATTTTTGTACCTCCTGATCCCCGTCTTGTCCTTGCGGAAAATTCGGATTTTCTTGATCTATCTTGTCATCGGGAGAAGGCGTCGTACCGTCGTCATTCTCTTGTGCGTCTTCATTATCACGCGCTGCTATCTCCCGCTTGATATTAGCAATTTCATATTTTATCTTTTTTGCGTTTTCACGCAGCATGATCGCTACCAGAAGCATTACCGGCATGATCACTATACTCAAAAATCCCATCTTAGTCGTCAAAAGCTCATAGAGCTTCTTAAAAATATTCTCACCCGGAGTCTGATATATAACGCGTCCGATAAGATTTTCCTCTGTCACGTAATATCCATCCTCACTATTGTTATCGTCGCCTTTTGTGCGAAGCGCGATCTCTCCGTCGGAATCCTCTATACCAACAACTCGGTGTGTAACGGGTTTGTTGAGCATATAAGATTCAAGAGAGAGAAAGGTCACGATATCTCTTTCTTTTATATCCTCTATATCCGTCTGCTGACAGATTATCAGCGTTCCTACGGGTATCGCGG
>JAZNES010000055.1:0-2398 GCA_045588755.1 Eubacteriales bacterium
CCTGATACAGATGCGCTTCAAAGGGGGGCTCTGTGTCGCATTTTTTCTCCGAGACTATCCGAGCTATTACCCTATCGGGCAAAAAATCGGTCAAAATACACTCATATTCAAATTTCTGCATATCGCAAACAGTGATACCCTCACCTGCCGCCATACGCAATGAGCGAGAGATGTGATGGGCATCGTCACCAATGATAGCTACCGAGCCATTATCTATCTGATCTCTTCTCACAAAAAAACGAGGCATGTTGATTCTCCGATAAAAATTTGACAAATCGCACAAACTTATTATCTTTTTGCACAAATATTCGGACGTCAATACGGCAATACGAACATTTTGAAAAAAGAACTGTTCCAATTATACAACAATTTCACCAATCTGTCAACTCTTTTTTTGTAAAAATTGACATCATTATTTGCACAATTTACAATTTGTTATTATTTCTGCGCCTTATAAAAGGCATAACAAACAAATTAGATAAAATACACAATGTTTAAATGACCAATTCGCCCCATTGGGCTATTCAACTGTAATAAAATGGTTTTCGTAGTCAAATACGGTTATTAAATTCAAATTTTGATTGGTCGATTAGCCTTCCCTCGACAAATTGCAATTTAACAGAAAAAGGAGAAGGTTTCCCTTCTCCTTTTAAAGATCATATTATCAAACAGTATGAACACCTGCTGCGGCATCGGCATTCTTATCAACGCCGTACTTCTGATTCTTTCTGTATTCGAAGAACTTGAGCGCCACCTGCTCGAAGAGCGCGTAAGACAGCACGTCCTCGTCCTGTTCAAGATATCCTGCGGGGATAGCCGCTCTGAGGGTATCAAGCTCGGGAGCAAGATCGTCTGCAGGACGGTAGTCGATAACCTTTGCGTCTTCGCCAAGGATCTTCTTTACGAATTCGGGATCAATCGCAACGGGAGTTTTACCGTATTCACCGCGTACAACACCCTTGAACTCCTTGGTGCAGGTCTTGTATCGCTCGCCGTTAAGTACGTTAAACACCGCCTGAGTACCCACGATCTGCGAGGAAGGAGTTACGAGAGGGGGATAACCCACGTCTGCTCTTACTCTCGGTACTTCTTCAAGAACCTCGGTCAGCTTATCTTCCTTCCCTGCCTGCTTGAGCTGTGACATAAGGTTGGAGAGCATTCCGCCGGGAACCTGATAAAGAAGCGCGTTTACGTCAACCTTGAGCGCTTTGGGGTTAAGAAGTCCCTCGGCAAGATACTTCTCGCGAAGAGGAGTAAAGTGCTTATTTATCTTGTTAAGAGTATCAAGGCTTATACCGGTGTCGTACTCTGTTCCCTGCAAGGTAGCAACGAGCGTCTCTGTGGGGGGCTGAGAAGTACCCATAGCCATAGGAGAAATTGCGGTATCAACTACGTCAACGCCTGCTTCGATCGCCTTTAAGAGTGTCATGGACGCAAGACCTGCGGTATAGTGAGTATGGAGCTGAATGGGAAGACTTGTGCTTGCCTTAAGAGTCTTGACAAGCTCGTACGCATCATAGGGCTTGAGAAGTCCCGCCATATCCTTGATACAGATGGAATCAGCGCCCATCTCTTCAAGCTGCTTTGCATACTTGGAGTAATAATCCATAGTGTAAACGGGACCTGTGGTATAGCTGAACGCCGCCTGAACGTGACCGCCCTCTTTCTTGGTCGCATTGATAGCGGTGGTGAGGTTACGGGGATCGTTAAGCGCGTCGAAAATTCTGATAATATCAATACCGTTTGCTATCGACTTCTGAACGAAGTATTCAACCACGTCGTCGCTGTAATGACGGTATCCGAGGATATTCTGTCCTCTGAAAAGCATCTGGAGCTTGGTGTTCTTCACTTCTGCTCTGATCTTGCGGAGTCTCTCCCAAGGATCTTCGTTGAGGAATCTCATACAAGCGTCGAAGGTAGCGCCGCCCCATGCTTCGAGGGAATGGTAGCCCGCCTTGTCCATTTCGGCAAGTATGGGAAGCATCTCCTCGGTGGTCATTCTGGTAGCGACCAGCGACTGATGAGAGTCACGCAATACTGTTTCGGTAATCTTTACCTGTGCCATATATATTTTTACCTGACCTTTCTTCAAATTAGCCTATCCAGCTTAAGAACACACCCGCCGCAACTGCAGATCCGATAACACCTGCAACGTTGGGGCCCATAGCGTGCATAAGCAGGAAGTTGGAGGGATCAGCCTTCTGTCCCTCGATCTGCGCAACGCGCGCCGCCATAGGAACGGCGGAAACACCTGCAGAGCCGATCAGCGGGTTGATCTTGCCACCCGTGATCCAGTTCATGATCTTGGCGGTAATCAGACCGCCGCAGGTAGACACACAGAATGCGGCCAGACCGCAGACGATGATCAAAAGGGTCTCCAGACGCAGGAAGTTTGCGG
>JAZNES010000056.1:0-5369 GCA_045588755.1 Eubacteriales bacterium
TGGTCAGACCAATATGTATCTATCATTCTTATTTCGGAAATGGTGGGATTTCGTCCTTCTTTCACGAAATAGTCACGACAGAAACGAAGATCATCGGTATCCATAGCGAGAGAATATTTTGCAATAAACTTTGCAAGATCCTCTTCAGCCAAGGTTATAAATCCGTCAATGACCTCTACCGACTCAGGAATAGAATAATTCACCTTCAAGGTTTCGTAAGCCTCAAGAGAAGCCTCTCTTGCTTCGACGGGGTTTATAAGATATTTTTTGATAGTATTGACATCATTCTCGGAGAGATTTCCGTAAAGCTTATATACTTTTGCGGTCTTTATAATAGGACGCTCACACTGCGCAATAAGCTGAATACACTGTGCAGCCGAATCTGCTCTTTGGTCGTACTGACCGGGGAGATATTCAACAGCGAATGTCACACTGCCATCATCATCGTTAGCATAGCTTACGTTATCGAGCTGAGGCTCTGAAAAAACAGTACCTACTGCGTAATCAAACAGTGCTTTTTCAATATTTTCGGCATCATATCTGTTAAGCAATCTCAAATCGGTAAGACCTTTTATCTGAAGAAGATTTATTATTTCATTTTTTAAGGAATCCGCCTCGTGAGCAAGTCCGGATTTCTTTTCAACATATACTCTGTAAACCATCAATAGTTCTCCGTTTTTTTAAGTTTTATCTTTGTATGCCAAAAGTGCTCTTTGTCCGATATCTTTGCGGTAGAAGGCGTTTTCAAAGGATATTTTTTCTACAAGCTTATAAGCTTCCTCGATAGCGTCGGGAAGAGTATCTCCGATAGCGGTAGCTCCGAGAACTCGTCCTCCTGCGCTGAGCAGTTTTTCGTCGGAGATCTTTGCTCCGGCGACGAATACGTTATCCTTTATATCTTCGGGAATGCTTATTTCATATCCCGAGGAATATTTTTGAGGATATCCGTCCGATGCCATAACCACGCAACAAGCGTGCTTGTTTGAAAAGACTACCTTTGAAGCATCAAGCGTTCCGTTGGTACAGTCGATCATTATGTTGAGAAGATCACTCTCAAGAAGCGGCAATACCACCTGAGTTTCGGGATCGCCAAATCGGCAGTTATACTCTATGACCTTAGGTCCTTTAGGAGTAAGCATAAGTCCGAAATAAAGGCAACCCTTAAAGGTTCTTCCCTCTTTGTTCATAGCCTCTATTGTAGGAAGGAATATCTTTTCCATACACTCTTTGGCAATATCTTCTGTGTAATAGGGGTTAGGAGCAACAGTACCCATACCACCGGTATTAAGTCCCTCGTCATTGTCACGAGCTCTCTTATGGTCCATTGACGAGATCATCGGAACTACAGTCTTTCCGTCTGTAAATGAAAGAACAGACACCTCGGGACCTGTAAGGAATTCCTCGATTACGATATTGCTACCGCTTTCACCAAACATCTTGTCTTCCATCATTGAACGAACTGCATCAATCGCCTCGTCTTTGGTCTGTGCGATAATAACTCCCTTACCGAGAGCCAAGCCGTCAGCCTTTATAACAACGGGGATATCAACGTTGTCGATATATTCAAGAGCTTTATTGACGTCAGAGAAGACCTCATATTGCGCAGTAGGTATCGAGTATTTTTTCATAAGATCCTTTGAAAAGATCTTACTGCCCTCGATTATTGCCGCGTTTTTGGCAGGTCCGAAGCAAGGAATGCCAACTTCAGAAAGTGCGTCAACTGCACCAAGCACCAACGGATCGTCGGGAGCTACAACCGCATAGTCAATCGCATTATTCTTAGCAAATTCAACTATTGCAACAATATCCTTTGCACCGATATTGACACACTCGGCATCTGCCGCTATACCTCCGTTACCGGGAAGTGCAAATATTTTTTCTACGTTTTTGTTTTCTTTGAGCTTCTTTATTATAGCATGCTCGCGGCCACCGCCGCCTACAACCATTAGTTTCATACGGTATACACCTCAGATCAATGGTGGAAAAGACGCATGCCTGTAAAGCACATGACCATTCCGTACTTGTTACAAGTCTCGATTACGTTTTCATCTCTTATAGATCCGCCGGGCTCTGCGACGTAGCTTACACCGCTTCTTCTTGCGCGCTCGATATTATCACCAAACGGGAAAAATGCGTCGCTTCCGAGAGCAACTCCCGTGATAGAGGAAAGATAGTTCTTCTTTTCCTCGGCGGTAAGAGGCTCGGGCTTTACAGTAAAGTACTTTTCCCACTCGCCGTCTGCAAGAACGTCCTCGCTCTGATCAGAGATATAAACGTCTATAGTGTTATCTCTGTCAGGTCTTCCGAGCGTTTCCTTGAAAGGAAGCGCAAGTACCTTTTCGTGCTGACGGAGATGCCATATATCTGCCTTGTTTCCCGCAAGACGTGTGCAGTGTATTCTTGACTGCTGTCCTGCACCGACACCGATAGCCTGTCCGTCATAAGCAAAACAAACGGAATTAGACTGCGTATACTTCAAGGTGATAAGAGATATGATAAGGTCTCTCTTTGCCGATTCGGGCATATCCTTGTTTTCGGTAACGATATTTTCAAGAAGAGCCTTATTGATTTCAAAATTATTTCTTCCCTGCTCAAAGACAATTCCGTATACCTGCTTGCGCTCTGTTACCTCGGGAACGTAATCGGGATCGATCTTTACTATGTTATAGCTTCCCTTTCTCTTGGAACGCAAGATCTCAAGAGCCTCGTCGGTGTATCCGGGAGCGATTATACCGTCTGAAACCTCTCTCTTTATAAGAAGAGCCGTGGTCTTATCGCAGACATCGCTGAGCGCTATCCAATCTCCGAAGGAGGACATTCTGTCAGTTCCTCTTGCTCTTGCGTACGCACAAGCCAAAGGAGAGTCGTCAAGTCCCTCAATATCGTCTACAAAGCAAGCCTTCTTCAAAGCATCGCTCAAAGGAAGACCGACAGCCGCAGAGGTAGGGCTTACATGCTTAAAGAACGTAGCGCAAGGAAGTCCGAGAGCTTCTTTGAGTTCTTTTACAAGCTGCCAGCTATTGAAGGCATCAAGGAAATTTATGTAGCCGGGCTTTCCGCCGAGGATCTCAATGGGAAGCTCCTTGCCGTCATTCATATAAATTTTTGCGGGCTTTTGGTTGGGATTACAACCGTATTTAAGTACAAATTCCTTCATAACGTTATCCTCGCTTAGTTATTTTTGTTGATAATTATTTCGGTAGGCTCGCTTCCGTCAAGGGGAACGCAACGGACGAAGAGTGAAACCTTATTGTCGGCGTTGAGGTTATTCCACACTACCTCGGCAAGCTCCTGTGCAGTATTGGGAAGTGCTACCTCTTCGGGCTCTCCCTCGAAAGAAGGAATAGGATTACCGTCGCACTTATATGTGTGAATAAAGTGTCCTACACCTGCCTCAGGGGTGTAATTGTAGAAATAACGATTACAAGCCTCGGCTCTGCCATTAGAGCTTTTAAGAATGGAAAGCTTGTAAGTAAATTCGTTTCTCGGGAAACAGTAATAAAGCGCACCCGATATACGAGGCGTATAGTTGGGACAGTCAGGCTCGAACTCACGTGTCATAAGAGCTTTCTCAAATGAGAACTCGTGTTCAGCATCAGCTTTCATAAAATCGTAAACAGTATTTGTCTGATCGCCGTTTGTCACGATATCCACATTTTTTCCAAAAGAAAGATAAGGATTGTATATGATGAGGCTGGGATCGGAAAGCTTACTTTCATCAAAAGCCTTGGTTCGCATTCCTCCGTCAAAGCGTTCAAATATACGGTTTCTGCTGTTTTCGCTTCTTCCCATAATGAAATAAGCTATCATTGCGTTTTTACCGTCAGCAGACTTTCCTAAGATGATTCCGCGTCCGGGATACGTATTTTCCGAAAGAAGCTTTTTTATATCGTATCGAGTGCAAATATTCATAATTTCTCCGTTCTAAAATGTTATTTTTTTTCAAGGTACAAGCGTTTTGCAACTATCTCGGTTGCACGTGGCAGAATATGCCATTCTGCCTGTCGCATAACTCTTTGTTGCAAGCTTTCGGGAGTTTCGTCCTTCTTGACGTAAACGCTCTTTTGAAGGATTATCTCTCCTCCGTCGGGAATATCGTTTACGTAATGCACGGTAGCGCCGGTGACTTTAACACCGTATGCCAAGGCAGCTTCGTGAACGTGAAGTCCGTAAAATCCCTTTCCGCAAAATGAAGGTATCAAGGAAGGATGAACGTTGATAATTCTCTTTTCGTATCTGTTGGTAAAATTGGCGGTAAGTATGTTCATAAATCCCGCAAGAACTATCATATCGATCTGATATTCTTCCAAAACTTCAAGGATCCTCTTTTCAAAGTTTTCCTGAGAGCCGCATTCTTTTTTTACGACTACACAAACAGGGATATCTGCCATTTCGGCACGGGTTATAGCATACGCGTCGGGATTATTTGAAACGACAAGCGCTATTTTTCCGCTTTTTATGATCTTGCTCTTCTGAGCATCTATCAATGCTTGAAGATTAGTGCCTCCGCCCGAAACCAAAACGGCTATTTTTGTCTTGTTTTCTTCTTTCATCGTACTCACCATTTAATAATCAGCAGATAACTACACTGTCCTCAGAACGAATGATTTCACCTATAACGTAAGCGTCCTCGCCGAATTCCTTCAATGTAGCAATAGCCTTATCAGCCTCAGCCGCGGGAACGACGATGCTCATACCAACACCCATATTAAAGGTATTGAACATATCTCTCTCGCAGATGTTTCCTGTCTTTGCGATAAGATCGAATATAGGAAGAACTCTTACTGCCTTTCTGTCTATCTTAGCGCCAAAGCCTTCGGGAATGCTTCTCGGTATGTTCTCATAGAAGCCACCACCGGTTATATGAGAAATAGCCTTTACATTTACTTTTTCCATAAGTGCGAGGACAGGCTTTACGTATATCTTAGTAGGAGTAAGCAACACCTCACCCAAGGACTTTCCGCCGAGCTCGTCGTATGTTCTTCTGATATCGGTATTTTCGAGATCAAATACCTTTCTTACAAGAGAGAATCCGTTAGAGTGTACACCGCTCGAAGGAAGCGCGATTATGACGTCTCCCTCTTCTATGGAAGCGTTGTTTATGATCTTTTCCTTATCTACGACACCTGTGGAATAGCCTGCGAGGTCGTATTCGTCGATAGGATAAAATCCGGGCATTTCAGCGGTTTCTCCTCCTATAAGCGCGCAACCAGCCTGAACACAGCCTTCAGCAACGCCCGATACGATAGCTGCGATCTTTTCGGGAACGTTCTTTCCGCAAGCAATATAATCAAGGAATATAAGGGGCTTTGCACCCGAGCATATAATGTCGTTTACGCACATAGCCACGCAGTCAATACCAACGGTAT
>JAZNES010000057.1:0-3620 GCA_045588755.1 Eubacteriales bacterium
TACTTAGAATATTATACACTTTTATGTATGATTTTGCAATAGAAATTTCAATTTATCTTATTATTTGCGTAAAAGCGACCGAAAGTCCGAAAAGATTACGGGCTTTATTCTCCCGAAGAAGCGACGCAGCTCTTACCATACTTGCCCCACTGCTCACTATATCGTCAAAAAGTATAACTATCTTGCCGTCTATCTCAGAGATCGCACCCTCGCGAATATCTATTCCGCTTGAGGCATTATTGCTTCTTCCCAGAGCGTCGAGCTTCTTCTGCTCCTTGCTTGTACGGTCTCTTTCGAACACCTTTACAAGCTTTATTCCGCAAATATCGGAAAGTGCTCTGCAAATAAGCTCTGATTGGTCAAACCCGTATTCAAGAAGCGCCCTCTTGCTTCTCGGGATATAGGTAAGCACAAAGCCCTCTCTTTCAAGCGAGGTCTCGCGCATTATCTCAAATACCCTTGATGAGAGCTGCGATGCCAAAAATCCCGCAACTCTCTTGTTCTTGTTGTGCTTTATGAAATAAAGTATCCTATTCTGAGGCTTTGACGGACTTTTTGGAAGATACAAAACAAGCTTTTTGAGAGCAAGAAGTCCTGTCCTTGAAAGATTTTTCGGCATACAGTCGCATTCCGACACAGGTCTTGCGCATTCTACACACAGCTCGGATTTTGCCATCTCCCACTTTATTCGGCAAGAGGGGCAAAACGCATCCTTGTGAGCCTCATATCCCATAAGCACTCCACAGCCTGCACAACGTCTTATATAGACAAATCTCTCCAAGAACTCCGATATTTTCATAACCACTAAACCTCGTCAGAGCTCAAAAGCTCACAAAGTCCCGTATATCTCATCGTCTGACGGTCATTCTCGACCATTTTATAAAGAACTCCCTCGTCTCCGACAAGTATCACCATATTTTGCGCTCTCGTCACCGCCGTGTAAAGCAGATTTCTTGTGAGAAGCATCTGCGGAGCCTGACCGAGAGGGATAATAACTATCGGGTATTCGCTTCCCTGACTCTTGTGTACCGTTATGGCATAGGCGTGCTCAAGGTCCTCAAGCAAAGAAAAGTCGTAGCAGACTCTGCGGTCGTCAAAAAGTATAACGAGCATCTTCTGTTTGTGATCTATCCTTTCGATAACGCCTATATCTCCGTTGAATATTCCGCTTCCCTCACTCGTGCCGTAATCTCTGGTCCAGGACAGATCATAGTTATTTCTCGTTTGCATGACTCTGTCACCCTCTCTGAAAACGACGTCACGGAATTTATATTCGAGCTTATAGTCGTCATGGGGATTGAGTGCCTCTTGAAGCAAGAAATTGAGCGTTTCGGTGCCCACCTCTCCCTTTCTTGTGGGACAGGTGACCTGAATTCCGTTCTGTGCCATACTGCCGTAACGCTTCGGAAGTCGCGTCTGACAAAGCTCGACTATCGTTCTCGCAATATCCTGCGAGGAGCTTCTTTTCATAAAGAAAAAGTCGTTGTCCTTAACGGTAAGTACGGGCATCTCGCCCTTGTTTATCTTGTGGGCATTTGTCACTATAAGGCTCTTCTGAGCCTGACGGAATATCTCGTTAAGTCTTACCGATTCAAAATGTCGGCTTTCGAGCAGGTCTTTAAGTACGTTTCCCGCCCCAACAGACGGAAGCTGATCAGAGTCGCCTATGATAATAAGCCTTGCCCCCGGCTTTATCGCCTTGCAAAGAGCATTCATAAGCATAAGATCTACCATTGACGCCTCGTCAATGATTATTACCTCCTGCTCAAGGGTATTGTTCTCGTTTCTTTCAAAAACAGCTCTACCGCCCTCGTCGTAATTCATTTCGAGCAATCGGTGTATAGTCTTTGCCTCTCTTGCGGTAGATTCCGACATTCTCTTTGCCGCGCGTCCCGTAGGTGCGGCAAGTGCCACCGAAAAGTCCATACTTTCAAAAATGTGTATAAGCGCACGCACGACCGTGGTCTTTCCCGTTCCGGGGCCACCCGTGAGTATCATCACCCCATAGCGAAGCGCGTCTATTATCGCCTTTTTCTGTAATTCGGCGTAGCATATTCCGTTTTTCTTCTCTTCCATCTCTACGAATCTGTCGATATCGGGAAGAGACACCGAGGCTGACATCTTATCTATCACACAGAGTTTTGCCGCCACGTATCTCTCTGCCTCGTATATCTCGGCAGGATAAAGCATCTGTTTTTCCCCGTCAAGACGGTATTTGAGTCTTCCCTGCCTTATAAGCTCGGAGATCCCCGCCTCAGCGCTCTCCGCGCTGACCTTCAGAAGCGACGAAGAAGCCTCGCTGAGCTTTTCTCTTGGAAGGCAAACGTGTCCGTTCTGAGCTGCATTTGAGTAAAGAATGTGGTATATACCGCTCGTTATTCTGTCAAGGCTTTCGTTTTCAAAGCCTATCTTTCTTGCCATCGCATCAGCCTTTTCAAATCCGATACCCTCTATCTCGTTACAGAGTCTGTACGGATTTCTTTTTGCTATATCAACAGATGCCGAGCCCCATTTTTTGTATATTCTCATAGTAAGCGCCGCGCCGAAAAATTCTCTGAAAAATATCATAGCCGAGCGCATTCCCGTCTGCCTTTTGAAATCTTCAGAGGCGGCATTTGCTATCTTAAGTGAAACGCCCTTTATCTCGGCAAGCCAAGCAGGGTGATTTTCGATAACGTCAAAGGTGTCCTCACCGAAGCGCTCAACTATTCTTTGAGCAGTCTTTGGTCCTATTCCCTTTACCGTTCTCGACGAAAGATAGCGAAGCATCGAGGCAGTATCGGTAGGAAGATGCTTTTCATATCTTGAGACGCTGAACTGTCTGCCGTATTTGGGATTGTGTACCCATTTACCTACAACGCAGACGTCGTCTCCCTCACGAACGAAGGGCATAATACCAACGATAGTAACTATTTCGTTACCCGAGGTCGACATATCGCAGATAGAATATCCGTTCTCCTCGTTTGAGTATATAACTCCCTCTATATTTCCTTCAAGGGTCTCCTCCTTGGTTTCGGGATCTATATGATCCAACATATACCGCACCTCCTCTCACGCACATTCAAAATTTACAGTTAGAGAGCCCCTTTCGGAGCTCTCCGGCAAAATTATTTAAGCAATTCTTTTTTGAGGTCCTCTGCAAGATCTCTCTTTTCCCACGGAATATCAAGATCCTCTCTGCCCATATGACCGTAAGCAGCTATCTGACAGTAGATAGGACGGCGAAGTCCGAATCTTTCTATTATAGCCGCAGGGCGAAGATCAAAATACTTGTTGACAGCACGGGAGATCTCCTCCTCATCTACCTTTGCCGTTCCAAAGGTATCTATCATTACCGAAACGGGCTTAGCAACTCCGATAGCATAGGCTATCTCGACCTCACATTTGTCAGCAAGACCCGCCGCAACAATGTTCTTTGCGATATATCTTGCCGCATACGCTGCCGAACGGTCTACCTTTGTCGGATCCTTACCCGAGAAAGCTCCACCGCCGTGACGTGCATATCCACCGTAGGTGTCAACTATTATCTTTCGTCCGGTAAGGCCGGTATCTCCCGCAGGTCCTCCAATAACGAAGCGTCCCGTGGGATTGACATATATTTTTGTATCCTCGTCGAGAAG
>JAZNES010000058.1:0-6585 GCA_045588755.1 Eubacteriales bacterium
TCCCGCCGCAGCGGAGGCTCCCTTGTGTAAAGGGAGCTGTCGCGAAGCGACTGAGGGATTGTACTTGTGGAAAAACATAATAAAACAATCCCACCGTCACGGCAAGCCGTGCCACCTCCCTTTACACAAGGGAGGCTTAAAAATAGTTGCCACATCTGTGGCGGTGGGGCAACTACCGCAAGTGGCGGATTGTTCGACGAGCCTATAGGCTCTGTATGTGGAATGCCCCAAGGGGGCTTGTACAAGCCACCAGCACGGCTGGTGGTCATGACTCTGATCAGTCTATTCTCTTGTCCCAATCTCTCTGAGCTCTCTTGAGCGCGTCGAGCATTTCGATTATCTTGCCCTCTCTGCTGGGAGCGTTGAGGATACCGCTGGTTCCGCCGCTTCCGTGAGCGCCCTCCATTACGACCTTATATACGTCGTCGCCGCTGCTCACACCTGCCGCCTGAAGAATAAGAATATCTCTGCTTACAGACTTAACAGCCTCGTTGGTAGCGTGGATATAATCGTCACTGCTTATGCTTCCCGTGCCGATACCGCTTGTCGGCTCGCAGATCATCATATTCGGACCGAGCTGTGCAACAGCCTTTGCCGCCTCGGGAGAGTCACAGCAAACTATTGTAAAGAGGTCAAGCTCGTTTGCTCTCTTCATAGCCTTGTCGAGCTCCTCAAGTCTTAAGGAATGCTCTGCGTGATTGAGAACTACTGCCTGTGCTCCCGCGTCCTTGATTCCCTCGGGAAGTATATGTCCCATACCTCTGCCCGCAACGATTCCGTCCATATGCTGAGCTGTGAGAACTATGTTTTTCGTAGCCTCTGCTATCATACGAAGGTCAACGTGCTGAGCAGTGAAGATGATGTCTATATCGTATTCCTCGGAAAGTCTGTCGCATACCTTTGCAAGCTCAAGCGACTCCTTGCCGTAGATGTATGCCTTAGGGTTTACTATCAAAAAAGGAACTCTTACCTGTCTTTTCATTTTTCGTTCTCCTTATTCTCCGATGATTATTATCTTGCACTTACGTGTACGGGGACGGGTGCGGTCAAAATCCGCAAAGTAGATATAGCCCGTAGTACCGACTCCGAGCTTGCCGTTGTCAACGTCAAAGGTCTGGCTTGAGCCGAGAATGGTCGCCTTGAGATGAGCATCGCCGTTCCAGAGAGCAGTACGGTCGCCACCGGGAAGATAAGCCTCGGCATCGGGCCAGGAAGCAACTGCCTTATAGTGCTCCTCACCGGGATAGAGGAAGATTCCCTCTCTTGTCTGATCGGGAATTATCGACGAAAGAACTTTGTTGAGGTCAACCTGAAGGAACTCCTCGCCCTCCTCGGTAAAGTCGTGTACGAATTCCTCAAAGAATACGCTGCAGGTGGTATGAGGAGAAATAACTGTACAAATACCGTTCTTTATTCCGCTGTTCTCGATAGCCGCCTTGACCTCGGGTGTAATATTTACATACGTAGGTGTAGTGCCGTGTGACTGCACCTGAATAGTTTCCTTATAAACTGCCATTTTTATATACCTCTCTTTCAGACTGTTTTGGTTGCAAAGACCTTGTAGTAATGCTCAAGGCATTTCTGCATTCCTGCTTTTGCGAGCTTCTTGTTATCGAGATAGTTTTCGGGCTTACCCTCCTCTATTTCCTTATGAGCTGCAACGAGGAAGTCGGTGTAGATATTTACCTTGGAAATACCCTCGGTAGCACATCTGTTAAGATTCTCGTCACCCGAGGACGAACCGCCGTGAAGCACAAGGGGGGTATCGGTTGCCGCCGCTATCTCGTGCAGACGCTCAAAGTTTATCTTGGGCGTACCCTTGTAAAGTCCGTGAGCAGTACCGATAGAAATAGCAAGGGAGTCAACGTCGGTAGCCTTACAGAAATCAACCGCCGACTCTACCGAGGTATAGCTCGAATCGTCACCTGCTGCGCTCTCGCTTACTCCTATATTGTGTCCAACTCCAACGTGACCTATCTCAGCCTCAACCACAACGCCTCTTGCGTGAGCGTAATCTATGATCTCCTTTGTACGTCTTACGTTCTCGTCAAAGTCCTCCATAGAAGCGTCTATCATGACCGACGAAAATCCAAGGTCGATCGCCTTTTTGATAAGTGTGGGATCGGAGCCGTGGTCAAGGTGAAGAACTACGGGAACAGACGCTTCCTCTGCATATTTGCGTCCCATAATTGCCGCATCCTCAAGTGTGATGTTGGGACCTATGTGAGCCTCTGCCAAAGCAAGAATAAGCGGAAGCTGTAACTTTTCAGCCACCTCAACGTGCCAACGAAGCGACTCAATGTCGATAAAGTTTGCCGAGGGGATAGCAAAATGCTGCTCTCTTGCGATCTTGAACAAATCCTTTGATGTAACTAACATGTCTTTCTCCTTAATATGTAATTATAATTTTTTCATTTCTCTTACTGTTTTTTCAATATCGTCGCTATAGAAGACATAGCTTCCGACGATAAGGCTGTCTGCTCCAAGCTCGAGAAGCTTCTTACCCTTTTCGAGCTCCACACCGCCGTCAATAGCTACAGGAATTGAATAGCCGTATTCCTTCATAAGCTTTTTAAGCTCAACAAGCTTTTCGTAGACGCTTTCCTCAAATGTCTGCTTTTCGTATCCGGGCTCTACACTCATAAGGATTATGTAATCTATATGAGCGAAAAGATATTTAAGGTTGTCTATGCCGTAGGCAGGGCCTATTCCGACACCCGCCTTCATTCCCTTCTCCTTTATCTCCTTGAGAAGATGTATGGGATTGGGACACGCGTCAAGCTGAAAGGTGAAAACATCTGCTCCCGCCTTTGCAAACATATCAACGTAGCTATCGGGATCGTATACCTCAAGGTGTACCGAAAGCGGAACGTCGGTTATCTTCTTTATATCGCTCACCGTTCTCGGACCAAAGGTGAGATTACTTACGTAAACGCCGTCCATAACGTCTATGTGCAATGCGTCAGCTCCGCCTGCACAAGCGGCTTTTATCTGCTCACCGAGCTTAGTCAGATCACACGACAGTATCGAGGGTTCTATTATTGCCATAATTATCCTCCGTTATTTGTTGTATTGCTGTATCGAATGCTTTGTCACCTCGTGCATCCAGTCCTTTGTAAGCTCGTAAAATTCCTTGTACTTTTCAAAGTAGAACTTGTACTGCTCGTGCTTTTCGGGATCGGGAGTGACAACGTAATCTATCTCGGTCATACTCTCTGCCGCGGTCTGTATATCGGGATATATTCCCGCCGCGACCGCTCCGAGTATTGCCGCGCCGAAGCAGGGCCCTTCGGTCACCTTTGGAACAGTTATCGGTATATTGCTGACGTCGGCGTGAGTCTGCATCCAGAAGCGGCTCTTGACCGCACCGCCCGAAATTATCATCTCGGTAGGCTCAAAGCCCGACTTCCTGAACACCTCGATTATCGCCTCTGTACCGTAGCAGATGCTTTCGATTATCGCGCGATACATATGAGAGGGGGTATGATTAAGAGAGAGTCCGTAAAACATTCCTCTGACGTCAGGATCGACGTGAGGAGTTCTATTTCCCTGGAAAAAGTCGAGCGCGAGGAGTCCCTCCGCACCGATAGGAAGCGCTTCTGCCTCCTCATTGAGAATGTCATATACGCTTCTTCCCTCTGCCTCGGCTCTCGCTTTGACAGTTCCGCACATATTCTTTACGAACCACTCGATAATAGAGCCTGTAGAAGTCTGTCCGCCCTCTACCATTTGAAGCCCGTTCACGATACAGTCGGGATATGAACCCCACATTCCTTTGTTATGTACTGCTTCCTTAAACTGAGCTATATGAAGATGCGACGAGCCTGTTATAAGGGTCATCTTGCCCGGCTGAACCGCGTTAAGTCCGATAACGCCGACAAAAGCATCAGCTCCGCCCTCGCCGACGGGAGTTCCCGCGCAAAGACCGAGATCCTTTGCAGCCGACTCGGTAAGTCCTCCAACGAGCTCACCCATAGGAACTACTCTCGGGGGAAGCTTCTCTACAAGGTCCTCAAGACCTATCTTGTTATAAAAATCGACGGGATATCCGCCCTCCTGCGAATTGTAATACCAACGTGCAGAGGCGCAGTTTATGCTTGCGGTGTACTCGCCCGTAAGCTTATACATAAGCCAGTCGGTGCACTCGTAGAGTCTGGTTGCCTTTTTCCAAAGCTCGGGCTCATTTTCCTTTATCCAAAGAGCCTTTGCGGGAAGACACTCGGCAGAGACCATTCCGTATCCGTTATACTTAAGAGCGTCGTGTCCGCTCTCAAAAATTCTCTTTGCCTGCTCTGAAGCACGAACGTCCATCCAGAGTATCGCGCGAGTGAGAGGCTCCATATCGTCTCCCGATACGAGAACTGTACAGCAGGTGGTATCAACACTCATTCCCTTGATATCCTTGGGGTCTATTCCACTCTTGGCGATCGCCGCCTTCGATGCCTTACAGATAGAGTCCCACCATTCCTTAGGATCCTGCTCAGCGCGTCCCGAGGCGGGAGTATAGAGGGGATAGTTGTCGCCGCAGAAAACTATCGGAGTTCCTTCGAGGTCGAAAATTCCGACTCTCGCGCCTCCTGTTCCCATATCAATTCCAAGTACGTACGCTTTGTTTTTCATAATAAAAAACCTCCGTAAATTTTTGATAAGACTTTGCCATACGCAAAGCGATGGAGAAATTTGATTTATTTTTGTTGCATTTTGGCAATCTTTATGATATTATTATATCATACAAACAATTACAACACAATATTTGTTCGTTTTCAGGCAAATCGAACATATTGTCGAACAAAATTTTGAGGAAACGCAAATATGGCACTTAATGAGAGGCAGCATCAGATATTTGAAATAACACAAAGAAAGCAAAAGGTCACCGTGGGTTATCTTGCCAAAAAGCTATACGTCAGCGAGATGACGATACGCAGAGATCTTAAGCTTATGGAGCATGAAGGTCTTATAAAGCGCTATCACGGCGGTGCTTTGGTCCATAACGATTACATTGAATATCCTATCGAGCTCAGAATGAGGATAAATGAGAAGGACAAGCGTGATCTTGCAGGCAGCGTAACGAAATACATAACCGACGGTCAGACGATATTTCTCAACAATTCCTCCTCCTGCGCGTATATCATTCCCTGTCTGAAAAACTACAAAAACATAAAGGTAATAACGAACTCGGTGCAGTTTGTTCTTACCCTCTCAAAGCTTCAGATAGACTGTGTGCTTACGGGAGGAGAATACCGCGAGAGTGAGCGTTGCCTTGTCGGCAGAGATACCGAAAATTTCCTTCGCGGAATAAACACAGATATTGCCTTTCTTTCGTGCGACGGAATATCGGATGACGGAGTAGTAACCGTAAAAGACGCGGCGTATGCCGAGATAATAAAGATAGCCTTCCGCAACGCCTCAAAGAAGATAATCCTTGCCCACAACTCCAAACTCGGTGCGAAATACACCTATAACATCTGTGAAAGAAAGGACGCCGACGATATTATAATCTTTTAAATCTCAAGAACGAAAATAAATATCCCTCCCCCCGTGAAAGGGGGGGGGTATTTCAGTTTCGGGCATAGCCCTAATACTTGCTGGCTGCGCACAAGTGCGTTTTTTATTGGTCTGACAGCCATGCATTTATTACGTAAACCCGCTCGAGCGGAACTTAACCAAAGCCTTCCTCCGAGAGGAAGGGGGACCACGAAGTGGTGGAAGGAGCCTACGTAACTTTGAGTTTAGATTAATTTTATTCTCACGCACTCTCCCTCAGTCACCTTCGGCGCCAGCTCCCTCTCGGAGGGAGCCTTTGACACTTAAACGTCTTTTCCTCTTAATATTTATTAGCATTTTCTCATCGGCATAGCCTCTACTAAACCACGCGACTATCGCGTGGTTTTCGTTTTGCAAAAAACGCCCGATATCTGCGTGATATCGGGCGTTCTGATTTATTTAATTTTTGAACATTCGAAGGTCGACCAGCCTGCAATAAAATTTTCCGCACCAAGTACGCATTATCTCCTCGTAATCCGAAGGCTCGACATTTCCCGTACCCATAACGTCGTAAATAACATCTGCCTCTTTTATCTTCACGGGAAGATCTCGAAATCCGTTTCTCAGATAAAATCCGTGGCGTCTTACGCGGTCGGCATAATTGTCGGAGTTTTCATCAAGCATCTCTCTCGCCAGAAAAATACTTTTATCGTAATATATCTCCCTAAGAGCCGAAAGCACTTGGCTTCCGTAGCCATTGTTCCTGCAATTATCGGAAATCGCAAGAAAGAAAAGATATGCCGAATTTTCTCCCGCTATAACGTAAGCAAAGCCCACAAAATCCTCTCCGTCGCGCGCGATAAGCAGATCACCGTTAGCCTTCTTCACCCCTCTTTTCATCATAAAGAACGGCGGACGCTCCTCTTTTGGAAAAGCACTTATAAATAAAGGCTTTACAAGCTTAAAATCTCTTTTTTCTGCTTTTTCTAACTTTATACTCATTTCTTATCCCTCATTTATAGCAAGACTGAGCTCCTCGGCTTCTTCCATAAGAATTGCCCATTCGTCCTCATAAGCGGCGAGCTTCTCCTTTATTTCGTC
>JAZNES010000059.1:0-8616 GCA_045588755.1 Eubacteriales bacterium
CGACATGGCTACGATCCGACTTTCTCGTCCCCAAAAAATTCGACTCGTATTGCGTGATCCGACATATCGGACGGAATTATCTCTACCGTATCTCCTCTTACTCGGAATTTGTTACGCTCAAGCGAGAGATCGTTTCTGTCATAGCTTATTGCGACAAGTCTTCGTATAAGCTCATCTCTCGAGATTTGGAGCCCGGGGCGAAGCGCTATAACGAGCCGTCTGTATTCCTCGGGATCACCAAGAGAGTAAATACACGAAACGCTGGCTACTATAATGACGTCACGTCTTTCAAAAAGCGAGGACGTAGCGCTATGACGAAGCATATCTATCTCCTCGTTTATCATAGCATCCTTTTCGATGTACATATCCTTTCCGGGAATATATGCTTCGGGTTGATAGTAATCGTAATAGGATACGAAGTACTCCACCGCATTCTCGGGAAAGTATTCACGGAACTCAGAGCAAAGCTGTGCGGCGAGAGTCTTATTATGAGCGAGAATGAGCGTAGGACGGTTTATCTCGGCAATAACGTTTGCCATTGTAAAGGTCTTTCCCGAGCCGGTTACTCCGAGCAGAGATTGCATCATTTTGCCTTCTTTTATACCCTCGACAAGCGCTTTTATCGCCTCGGGCTGATCTCCCGTGGGCTTATAATCGCTATGCAGTATAAACTTGTCCATACGTTCACCTCCTTGCGTTTATAATAATTAAAAGAATGAAAGCTGGTCTGTTTCATTCAGCGAATCAAGGACACCGACCTCGCGAAGCACCTCTATGACGCTCTTGGTCAGCTTTGCCCTTGTTCTGAGATCCTCTATCGAGAAGAATTTCTCCTCGTTACGGGCATTTACGATATTCAACGCGGCATTTTCTCCCACTCCCGCAAGTGCTGAGAAAGGCATTCTTATAGCACCGTTTTCGGGAAGGAAGGCATATGCGTCAGACTTTTCTATATCGACGGGCAAAAATCTGTAGCCTCTTGCCATACACTCGTTTATAAGCTGAAGAGTAGATACCGAGCTTTGCTCCTTTTGAGATGCCTCCTTACCTCGCTTTTCAATATCCTTTATAGTTGCAACCACCTTATGTCTGCCGCCCATTACGAGCTTTGCATCAAAGCCACCCGGGGCTACGGTAAACATCGCGCAATAAAAGGCGATAGGCATATGTACCTTATACCAACCAAGACGTATCGCCGACATAACGTATGCCGCCGCGTGCGCCTTCGGGAACATATATTTTATCTTTTTACAGGACGAGATATACCATTCGGGAACGTCATGCGCTCTCATATCGGCTTCCCATTCGGGTGTAAGTCCCTTACCCTTTCGCACCGCCTCCATTATCTTAAAGGAGGTAGCATTTTCAACGCCGTATCTTATAAGGTCGTTCATTATGTTGTCACGACATCCTATAACCTTTGAAATGTCACAGATTCCCTCGTTTATAAGATCCTGCGCATTTCCCGTCCAAACGTCAGTTCCGTGTGAAAGTCCCGATATCTGCAAAAGGTCTGCAAAGCTTCGGGGCTTTGCTTCCTCGACCATCTTCATTACGAATCTCGTTCCAAACTCGGGAAGACCGTATGTGCCTACCTTGGCTTCTATATCGTCTGCCTTTATTCCAAGAGGTTTAGTAGACAGGAAGAGCTCGTATACTGAGGGATCGTTCATAGGAACGTCAAGAACGCTCGTATCTGAATATTTTTCAAGATATTTGTACTTGGTCGGAATATCGTGTCCAAGCTCGTCAAGCTTAAGTATGGTATCGTGCAGATATGAGAAAGCAAAGTGTGTTGTTATGATATCGGAGCCTGCATCGTCAGCGGGATGCTGAACGGGTGTGAAATCATAGACCTCGTATTCTCTCGGAATAACTATGATACCTCCCGGGTGCTGTCCCGTCGTTCTCTTAACACCGACACAGTTCTGTATAAGACGCTCCATTTCGGCACGTCTGAGGCTGACACCCTTGCCTTCAAAATATTTGGCGATAAATCCGTATGCCGTCTTATCGGCAAGTGTTCCCAGAGTTCCCGCTCTGAATACGTTTTCAGAGCCAAAAAGCTCCTCGGTATATTTATGTATTTTTCCCTGTACGTCGCCCGAGAAGTTAAGGTCTATATCGGGAGATTTATCACCCTTAAAGCCAAGGAAGGTCTCAAAAGGAATATCGTGTCCGTCAGCGGCGAGCTTTTTGCCGCAGATGGGACAATATTTGTCGGGCATATCAAATCCCGAGCCGTACGCCTTGCCCGTCTCAAAATCAGAATACTGACAGTTCGGACAATAGTAATGCGGCGGCAAGGGATTTACCTCTGAAATTCCCGCCATAGTTGCTACGAATGAAGAACCGACAGAACCACGCGAGCCGACAAGATAGCCTTGCTGTTCGCTGTAATAAACGAGCTTTTGGGCTATCATATAAAGAACCGCAAATCCGTTCTTTATTATTGAAGTAAGCTCCTTATCAAGTCTGCTTCGTACTATCTCGGGAAGATCCTCGCCATACATTGATCTGGCTCTCTTCCAGCACATCTCCTGAAGCTCCTCCTCTGCTCCCTCCATGTTAGGAGTATAAGAACCTGTCGGGATAGGACGAACCTTTTCTATCATGTCGTTTATCTTGTTGGTATTTGTGACAACGACCTCGTATGCCTTTTCCTCGCCGAGATATTCGAACTCCCGAAGCATCTCCTCGGTAGTTCTGTAATAAAGATGTATATCTCTGTCCGCATCGGCAAATTTCATTCCCGCAAGCAATATCTTGCGGTTTATCTCGTCCTCTTCGTTGAGGAAATGAGCATCGCAGGTAGCCACAACGGGCTTATTATATGTCTCGCCAAGCTCTACTATCTTTCGGTTAAGCTCGCGAAGTCCCTCGTCATCAGCCACCTTCCCTTCATCTATGAGGAAACGGTTGTTACATATAGGCTGTATTTCGAGGTAATCGTAAAAATTAACTATCTCCTCGATATCCTTTTCGGGTCTGTCCTCAAGCACCGCGCGGAAAAGCTCGCCCGCCTCGCAGGCAGAGCCTATTATAAGGCCTTCTCTGTGCTTTTCAAGCTCGGTCTTGGGAATTCTCGGATTTCTTCTGTAATAGTTCAGATAGCTCTTTGAAATAAGCTTATAAAGATTCTTAAGTCCCGTCTGATTCTTTACGAGTATTATCTGATGATATGGCTTCAGATTCATAGGATTGGTCTTTGAGCTCATATCTGCCTTGAGGACCGCAAAATTTCTTATATCAAGCTTCTCAAGCTTCTCTATCATTTTGAAGAATATAAGCGACAGCATCTCTGCATCATCACAGGCTCTGTGGTGGTTAAAATCGCCAAGCTCGTAAAACTTCGCAAGGACGTCGAGCTTATGGGATTTCAGATCGCTGTTAAGATATCTTGAAAGCGCAACGGTATCAAGATAAGAATTGTTAAAGGGCAAATTCTGCGCCTTGGCAGCCGCGCGGATAAAGCCGACGTCAAACTCGGCGTTGTGTGCTATCAAAAGACGGTCGCCAACAAATTCAAGGAACTTGGGAAGGACCTTCTCTATCGTTTCGGCATCCGCCACCATTTCATCGGTTATCGAAGTAAGCTTTACTATCTCCTCGGGAATAGGCATCTCGGGATTGACAAATACGCTGAAGCGGTCTGTTACCTTTCCGCTCTTCACCTTTACCGCGCCTATTTCGGTTATCTTGCAGGTCTTTACCGAAAGTCCTGTCGTTTCTATATCGAAGACAACGAATTCATCTTCAAAGCTTCCCTCGTAATCTCCGTATACCGCGCTTGAAGTATCGTTTACGAAATATGCCTCCATTCCGTAAATGACCTTCATATCATTCTTCTCGGCGGCTATCATAGCGTCGGGAAAGCCCTGAACATTTCCGTGGTCGGTTATCGCGACGGCAGGATGTCCCCACTTCTTTGCGGTCTTTACGGCAACGTCGGGAGGAATAAGCGCGTCCATCGTAGAAAGATTGGTATGAAGATGCAATTCAACTCGTTTTTCGGGCGCGTTATCCTTTCTTACAAGCTTCGATATCGTTGCTATATTTTGCGCGACAAGATAGACCTCGTCGTCATTTTTTTCATATTTCGCATAACCCGAGACAGCAATTACCGCCCCCTTGTTTACAGAGAGCGAGAATATCTTTTCATCATCAAAGGGAACCGAAAAATTCTTTACGAATATAGAGGCGTTTCCGTCATAAAGTCCAAAGGTTATATTATATTTATCGCCGTTTCGGTTTACCTCTTTTTCAAAGGTAAATACAGTTCCTACAACGACGACGTTCTTTACGGGCTTTGTTATGTTTGCTATAAGAGTAGGAGTAATATCAAATTCCTCGCCTATGGCATATTGAGGAGAGGAGATATCATACACCGCACTTCCGATCTTACAAAAGCCCTCCTCGCTCATATCGACAGAGCTATCCTCACCGAAGATAGACGCCGCTCTTGGATAATAAGGCTTGTCCTCGTCGGCATCCGGAGCAGCAGATGAATACTCTTTAGTGCTCCTCGAAGCAGAATACTCCTGCTCTGCTCTTTTTATCTGATTATCTATCTCGGCAAGTCTTTGCGCCTGAGAGGAAGAATAATCTACGTATCCCGTTTCCGACTTTATTATCTTTACACTCACCGCAAGAGAGAATTCGCTCTTTATAATATTTTCGATAACCTTCGGGGTCTTAGCATCCTTGAGCAGATTTATTCCGCCCATCTCAAAGGGTATCTTTACGGTAAGCTCACTCGAAACGGTATCAAGACTATAATCGTAATCGGTAAAAAATCCTCTTGCGACGACGCCGATATTTTCGGCTTCCTTAAGTATCTCGGGAATGTAATCGTATCCGAAAAGCTCTGCGGGATAATGAGGCAAAATTTTGGCAACGTTTATCTTATACGCCTCCTTGAGCCCCTCCTCGATCTTGTATATAGTACTCTTCGGGACTATTCTGTCAAAATCCGCATGGACTTCAAGTATTCTTTTTTCACGGTCTGCTCTCGAACGTATATTATCTGCCGAAAGCAATATCTCTTCATATTCCTTCGGGGGCAGAT
The DNA here is from genome assembly GCA_045588755.1 of Eubacteriales bacterium. Taxonomy (GTDB): domain Bacteria; phylum Bacillota; class Clostridia; order Oscillospirales; family CAG-272; genus HGM12713. Next base: position 5,069 of record JAZNES010000059.1, read on the forward strand.
ATTTTGAGAACAATTCAAGAAAATTCTTTTTTTCCATGTTAACCCACTTCTTTATTTCTTATCATTTTCCGACATGCTTTTAATTTCTTTTATGAGAGTTTCAAGGATATCGTCCTCGCTGAGCTTTCTGATTATCTCGCCCTTTTTGATAAGTACTGCTTCGCCCTTGCCACCCGCAATTCCTATGTCTGCCTCTCTCGCTTCTCCAGGACCGTTTACGACACAGCCCATAAGAGCGACCTTTAGCGGAAGAGAGTCAAGCCCTTCCTTCTTCACGGCATTCTCAAAGCTATGGACAAGACCCACAAGGTCTATTTTTGTTCTTCCACAGGTAGGACAGCTGACTATTTCAAGTCCGCTCTGACCTTCAACTCCAACCGATTTGAGTATCTTCTTAGCGGCTCCTATCTCCTCGACGGGATCGTCGGTAAGAGAAACGCGGATAGTATCTCCTATTCCGTCGCACAAGAGCGAGCCTATGCCCACAGCACTTTTTAGCGAGCCTATCTCCTTGCTTCCCGCCTCTGTAACTCCAAGATGCAAGGGATAATCGCACTTCTCTGCCACGAGTCTGTTTGCAAGTATCATATTTCTCGCATTTGACGCCTTTATGGATATGACAGAATCGTAAAAGCCAAATTTTTCGAGCAGTGAAAGATTATAAAGTGCCGATTCACTCAATGCCTCGGGAGTCGGTGCACCGTATTTCTCAAGAAGCTTCTTTTCAAGAGATCCGCTGTTGATCCCTATTCTTATCGGTATATTGCGACTGCGGCAAGCATCGCAGACCGCTTTTATTCTGTCCTCATCTCCGATATTACCCGGATTTATTCTTATCTTATCAACACCGAGCTCGGCACATCTGAGCGCTATCCTGTAATCGAAATGAATGTCGGCAACGACGGGTATCCTTACCCCCGCCTCTTTTATCTTCGTTACAGTATCTGCCGCCTCGATATCGGGCACTGTTATTCTTACTATATCACAGCCCGCAAGCTCAAGGCTCTTTATCTGCACTATGGTAGCCTCGGTGTCGTGCGTATCGGTATTGGTCATAGACTGTATAAGGATTGGCGCATCCCCTCCAAGTGTGAGCGCGCCAACCTTTATCGGTCTTGTTTTTCTTCTTATATCGTTATATCTCATATTCCTCCGAATAACTGAAAAACATCCTTTATAACAACGAATATCATAAATCCGAACAGTATCATAAGACCTGCGAAATTTATATATCCTTCAACTTCCTTTTTGAGCGGCTTTCCTCTTACGGCCTCAATAACGTAAAGGAAGAACCTTCCTCCGTCAAGCGCGGGAAAAGGTATAAGATTAAAGACACCGAGATTTATCGAAATGACTATCACTACGTATAAGAGGGTATAGAAATTCGTCTTTGCGGCATCAACTATTACCTCTGTAACTCCGACAGGACCCGAGACTGCCTCTATACCGAATCTACCCGACAGCAGATCGACAATAGAATCAAAAACCATCTTTACCGTCGAGACCGATCTGTAAAATGCGTGCTTGAGATAATTAAGCGGGGTCGCCTCATCTATATACGGAATAAAATCGTACTGTCCGAACTCAACTCCCTGCTCCTCTATTACGGGAAAGCTTACGTCCTCAACTACTACTTTTTTACCGTCACGTATAACGGTAATATCAACGGGTTCGTTGCCCTCGTGCATTATTTCATATATTACGTCCTGAAACGTATGGACTTTCGTCTTGTCTATCTTTACTATCACGTCGTTTACACAGAGCTTCTGCTGGCTAAGGGCGTCATCGCCGAATTCAGCGATAGTCGTGCCGATAAGAGTCTTCTGTCCAACGACGAGCACGAGCATAAGTATTATTCCGAGAAGCAGATTCATAGCAGGACCTGCTATAATGATCAGCATTCTCTTCCATACGCTCTTGTTACAAAAGGCGTTGCAATCATCAGATTCCTCGTCCTCACCCACCATGCTTACAAATCCGCCGATAGGAAAGGCGCGCAGACCGTACTCGGTTCCGCTTTTTTTAGATCTCCAAGAAAAAAGACGCGGTCCCATTCCGATAAAGAATTCCTTTACGCCGACTCCGCACGCTCTTGCCGCCATAAAATGTCCAAGCTCATGAATGAATATCAAAAGTCCAAAAACAAATACAGCTACTAAAATATACAGAAAAGTCAAAATACTTATCACCCTTCCAAAAATGAGATTACTTTCGTTCTATATACTCAAGTGTCTTTTGGCGAGCCTCTATATCGTATCTTAGTATATCTTCAAGCGAGCTATACTTCGAGGCATCTGCCAATTTTTCAACTATCTCCCCTACGATGTCGGTTATCTGCATAAACGATATCTTTTCCGACAGGAAAGCATCTACCGCGACCTCGTTTGCGGCGTTCAGAACACACGGCAACGCACCGCCCTTTGTAATGGCTTTTCTAGCACAGCTGAGAAGCGAGAAGGTTTCGGCATCGGGCTTTGCAAAGCTGATCGCAGCAAGCTTGAAAAGATCAAGTTCCTCGGGTATTGCCCTGCATCTGTCGGGATAATTCACAACGTACTGTATACAAAGACGCATATCGGGGACAGACATATGCGCAAGGATACTATTATCAAGATATTCAACCATCGAGTGTATTATACTCTCTTTGTGTATCACTACCTCTACGTTTTCGGGTCTTACACCGAAAAGGTGAACAGCCTCGATCACTTCAAAGCCCTTGTTCATAAGAGTTGCGCTGTCTATAGTTATTTTTGCGCCCATCTTCCACGTAGGGTGCGACAATGCTTGTCTGACTGTCATATCAAGAAGCTCATTTCTCGTTTTTCCGTAAAAAGGGCCTCCCGACGCGGTAAGCAATATCTTCTTGACCTCGCTTGCTTTCCCCGCCTTCATACACTGATGTATAGCACAATGCTCACTGTCAACGGGCAATACCTCTATTCCCTTTTGCGCGGCACGGCTCATAACGATATCTCCCGCAACGACAAGGGATTCCTTATTTGCAAGTGCAAGCTGCTTTCCGCTGTCTATAACGGCAAGTGTAGGCTCAAGCCCTGCCTTTCCGATGATCGCGTTAAGTACTATATCGGCAGGAGTCTCTGCTGTCATTTCGCAAAGTCCCTCTTTGCCCGAATACACCTTTATATTTGTATCTGCAAGTCGCAATTTAAGCTCAGCCGCCGATTTTTCGTCAGCCATCGCGCAAAAATCGACCCCAAACTCTCTTGCCTGAAGCTCAGCCTTCTCTACGCTGGTATTTGCGCTTATTGCGCTCACACGTATATTTTCTCTTCTCGCTACGTCAAGAGTCTGCTCCCCCACACTGCCGGTAGAGCCGAGAACTATCATAGTCTTTCTTTGCATTTCTATCTCCAAATCACAATTTTATATTAACAAGATGCCCGTCATCTTCGCGAAGACGCATATGGCGCAAAGCACCAAAGAAACGGCAAGAACAGAGTCAAATCTGTCTATCATTCCGCCGTGCCCGGGGAAGATATTTCCGTAATCCTTAATTCCGCGCTCTCTTTTAAGTCGGATCGTAGCCA
>JAZNES010000060.1:0-9717 GCA_045588755.1 Eubacteriales bacterium
GAAAACAACTACGACGCTTCGAGCATAATAGCCCAAGCGTCGTAATTGTATTTTTTAACACTTATTTTATCATTTCAGCGAGTGCGTTTTCTGCACTTGCAAGTGCCTCGGCGATCTTCGATACGTCGTTTCCGCCCGCCATAGCATTGTCGGGACGTCCGCCGCCCTTACCGCCGGTAACCGCCGCAACCGCTCCTACGAGCTTTCCTGCGTGCGCGCCGAGAGCAACCGCATCCTTGCCCGCAGCACAGATAAAGTTGAGCTTTCCGCCCGAGCATATTGCAAAAACTGCCACAATGTTCGAATACTTGGACTTGAGCTCGTCAGCAAGATTTCTTGCCGCGTCTATCTGCATATCGTCAAGCTTAACGGCAACGAGCTTAACGCCCTTTACGTCGACAGCTCCGTCAAGAACAGAAGCAGATTTCATATTTGCTATCTTTGAGTTGAGAGAATCTATCTCCTTCTTTGCCGCACGAAGCTCTGCCTGAAGTATAGCCGCACGCTTGGAAATGTCAGAAGGTTGTGTCTTAAGCTCACTTGCAACGTCGGAGATCGACTTCTTTTGCTCCTCAATCATAGTAAGAACTCCAAGACCTGTCGTGCACTCTATACGTCTGACGCCTGCTGCAACCGAGGATTCGGAGATTATCTTGAAGAGTCCGACCTTTGCGGTATTGTCTACGTGAGTACCGCCACAGAATTCAGTAGAACAATCGCCCATCTTAACGACTCTTACTACCTTTCCGTACTTTTCACCAAAGAGAGCCATCGCACCCATCTTCTTTGCGCTTTCAATATCGGTCTCAACGGTATCAACCACAACGCCCTTGAGAATATTATCGTTAACTATTGCCTCTACCTTCGCGATCTCATCAGCTGTAAGTGCCGCAAAGTGAGTAAAGTCAAAGCGTCCGTTCTTCTCATCAACGTAAGAGCCCGCCTGCTCAACGTGCTTTCCAAGCACCTCGCGGAGTGCCGCCTGGAGAAGGTGGAGCGAGGAGTGATTTCTCATAATAGCCGCGCGGCGACAAACATCCACCTCGGCAGAAACAACGTCACCGACACGTATTATACCCTCGTTTATATTACAGATATGGAGATATATACCGTCAGTCTTCTTTGTGTCAAGAACAGATGCACACTTATCGTCAGTACCGATACAACCCGTATCTCCGACCTGACCGCCACCCTCTCCATAGAAGGTGGTCTTGTCAAGAATAATAGTGCATTCTCCCTCGCTGACCTCGTCAACAAGCATATCGTCAGCGATTATAGCTACGACCTTTGCCTCAGTCTCGGTTGCACCGTAGCCTACGAACTCGGTCTTGTCAAGCTCGGAAAGCAAGGATTTTGAGCTTTCGTCCCAACCGCCGATATTTCCTCTTGCGGCTCTTGCGCGGTCCTTCTGCTCCTTCATAAGCTTTGCGAACTCGTCCTCATCGATAGCAAAGCCCCTCTCGTCAGCTATCTCACGGGTAAGATCTATCGGGAATCCGAAGGTATCGTAAAGCTTGAATACGTCCTCGCCCGAAATAGTCTTGCTTCCTTCGGCCTCACACTTTGCCATAATATCGTTAAGGATAGAAAGACCTGCGTCGATAGTTGCATCGAAACGGCTCTCCTCGTTAGCGATTATCTTAAGGATATATCCCTTCTTCTCGGCGAGCTCGGGGTAAGCGCTTACGTTCTCACCTATAACGACCTCACAAAGCTCGCAAAGGAATGCGCGATCGATTCCGAGAAGCTTTGCGTGACGGCAAGCGCGGCGCAAAATTCTACGGAGAACGTAGCCTCTGCCCTCATTTGACGGAATTACTCCGTCGCTTATCATAAAGGTCGAGCTTCTTATATGGTCGGTGATAACTCTTATAGATATATCGTTCTTTGCGTCATTGCCATAGGTCTTGCCTGCAATAGCACAAACGGTATCAAGTATCTTTCTTACGGTATCGACCTCAAAGAGATTGTCAACGCCCTGCATTACGCAAGCAAGACGCTCAAGTCCCATACCCGTATCGATATTCTTCTGCGCAAGCTCGGTATAGTTGCCGTTTCCGTCATTGTTGAACTGTGAAAATACGTTGTTCCAGATCTCCATAAATCTGTCGCAGTCGCAACCCGGCTTACAGTCAGGCGAGCCACAGCCGTATTTCAGTCCTCTGTCGAAATATATCTCGGAGCAAGGACCGCAAGGACCGCTTCCGTGCTCCCAGAAGTTATCAGCCTTGCCAAGTCTTACGATCCTCTCGGCAGGCACTCCCACCTTCTTGTTCCAAAGCTCGTAAGCTTCCTCGTCGTTCTCGTATATAGAGGGCCAAAGCTTGTCCTCGGGGATCTCGAGCCATTCGGTAAGGAACTCCCAAGCCCACGGAATAGCCTCGTCCTTGAAATAATCTCCGAAGGAGAAGTTTCCAAGCATTTCAAAATAAGTACCGTGACGGGCAGTATGTCCGACTCTTTCAAGGTCGGGTGTACGAATACACTTTTGGCAGGTCGTAACACGATTTCTCGGGGGGATCTCCTCACCCGTAAAAAACTTCTTCATGGGAGCCATTCCCGAGTTTATAAGAAGAAGTGATTTGTCGTTTATAGGAACGAGCGGAAAAGAGGGCAAGCGAAGGTGTCCCTTCGACTCAAAAAAGGAAAGATACTTTTCGCGCAGTTCATTTAACGATGTCCATTTCATAAATAAAGCCAAACCTTTCTTTGTATCTTAAATAGCATAAATTTTATTATATCACTTTGTGGAGCGTATGTCAATAATCAGCCAAGTATTTCTGATCAATAATAGTAGTTAGCACCTATCTTTTTTATATCTATCGCCTCAAATACCTTCTCGTCTACAAAAACCTTGTCTATCGTTTTTGAGAGATATTCCGACAAAAGCGTCGTGGCAAGCTTTCCCATAAAGGAATAAGCACCTGTTTTCATGTTTATAAAGAAATCGGAGTTTTCTTCCTTGGCGTATCCGCCCTTATCGAGCTCGTATCTCATAACTATATGGATACCGTGCTCGGAATAGACCTTGCGGATCTCACCGAACTCCATCTCGGCAACGGCTTCGAGGACCTCGGGAGAGGAATATTCGGTATCAGCGGTCATATAAAATCCCTCGGGATAGCTAAGACTTCCTTCGTCCTCACTGTATTTTTCAACGTAGCTATCGAAAAGAGTATAGTTCTTTTCCTGACCTTCAAGCTCCTCCATAAGCAAGGTGGCGTGGTCATTCACCTGTATAAGCTCTTCCTGAGTAAACTTACGGGTCATAACGTAGCCCTTTTCGTCATACATAGGCTGACGCTGTCCGACAGCTTTATCATACGCTATCTGTCCGTTTGAATTTTCGTAAATAACGTCACCGTTCTTATCCTTGACCTCAGCGCCGCTTGCATCTCTGCGCTTTTGCGCGGTGGTATCGTAAGCTATCTTGCCGTTCGAGTCGGGAATATAGTATATGTCGTTTCCATCGTCGTCCTCTTGGTAGATTATAGCGTAATTGTAGAAGAATACGTGCTTGAAACGAAGATAATTGTTCTGATAATACTCCTCTATAACACTGTCACCTATCTTCGAGCCGTTAGTGCCGTAAAGATATTCGCTAAGGCAGGCTATCTTTGCCTCGATTATATAGGAATCTCTGAGCACGTCGTAGTTTGCTCCGTAGGGCAAGAGTATCTTATTGAACTCCGTCCTTGAGCCGTCGGCATCGAACTCAACGAGCTCCGAGAGCTCCTTGTCTATCTCATCTATATAGCTTTGGGGCAATTCAAGACCAAGCTCCTCGAAAAGATAGAGAGCCGCGACGTAAAACTTGGCATCGGTCAGTATCTCTTCCTTATAATATTCCTCCCTCGTAGTTCCGTCGGAGGACACCAAGGTATCCCAGAATTCATCGGTAAGCGCTTCCACACTGTAATTATCGGCAGAGCTGAGAGTTCCCTTAAGCCTTGAAAAAAGCAAGGAGTAAAGATTTTCCGAGATCGTTATCCTGTCGTCGATCTCAAGCAAGGTCTTGCCCCCCGAGGAATAGCCCGAATTTTTATCTGCCGCACAGCCCGCAAGCGAAGAAAACGCAAATACGCAGGCAAGCGCAAGGCATAGAATTCTTTTATAAATATTTTTCATTAAAATATCTCCATTTCTCAAACGAAGTATCTGCAATCGATATTATACTACTTTTTTGCCGATTTGTCTATACGTTTATTTCCTTTTCGATCTCAAGATATTTCTCAAAGAGCCGATACATCAGAGTCGGCAGATTTTCTTCCTTCTTGAATCTGAAATTAACGCATATCTTTTCTCCCATAGTCACTCTGAGTCTGTTTTTGAATATATCGGAAAGCTCTGCCCATATTTCCATATCAAAGCCCTCGGGATATATTCTGACCTCACTTGTGTCCTCGACTATCGAGCTCACCGAGCATTTTATTGCAGCAGCGCGAACGAGTGCGATATTAAGAAGATTAAGTGTCGCCTTCGGCACATCCCCGTAACGGTCTATAAGCTCGTCGAGTATGTCGTCCTTGTCCTCGGGCGTCTCTATCATAGCCATACGCTTATAAAGTCCCATTCTCTGCGCGGCATAGGGCACGTATCTGTCGGGAATGAAAGCATCACATTTCAAGGATACCGTACAATCAAGCTTGGGCTTTGGCTTTTCTCCCTTTTCCTCAAGAACCGCCTCATTGAGAAGCTTGATATAAAGATCGTATCCTACGGCATCAAGGTGTCCGTGCTGCTCAGAGCCGAGAAGATTTCCTACTCCTCTTATCTCCATATCGCGAAGGGCAATCTTGAAGCCCGCGCCAAACTCGGCGTATTCTCTTATCGCTTCAAGACGCTTAGTGGCTATATCGGTCATAGCCTTATGCTTGGGATAGGTAAAATAGGCGTAAGCTCTTCTTGCCGAGCGTCCGACTCGTCCTCTTATCTGGTGAAGCTGAGAGAGTCCGAGCCTGTGCGCATTTTCAACTATAAGAGTATTCGCGTTCGGAATATCGACACCCGTTTCTATAATGGTCGTGCAGACGAGAATATCTATCTTTCCCGTCAGCATCTCCTCCCATATCTCTTCAAGTCGGTCCTTATCCATCTTTCCGTGAGCAACGGTTATTCTCGCCTCGGGTATCTCACGCGCAAGCTTTGCGGCGCAGCCGTCTATGCTGTCGACAAAATTGTACAGATAGAAGACCTGCCCGCCACGGCGAAGCTCTCTCCTTATCGCCTCGTATATGATAAGCTCGTCGTGATCCATAACGTAGGTCTGAACGGGCAATCTGTCGCCGGGTGCTTCGTCAAGGATAGATATGTCACGGATACCGCCCATAGCCATATTAAGAGTTCTCGGAATAGGGGTAGCCGTAAGGGTAAGCACGTCTATATTTCCCGCAAGCTGCTTGAGCTTTTCCTTCTGCGCAACGCCGAAACGCTGCTCCTCGTCTATGATAAGAAGTCCGAGATCCTTAAACTCGATATCCTTGGATATAAGTCTGTGAGTACCGACTATGATGTCGACGTCTCCCCTTTTAAGACCTCTGAGGGTCTGCGCCTGCTGCTTTGCAGTCTTGAAGCGCGAGATCATATCAACGTTTACCGAAAAAGCTCTCATTCGGCTCGAAATTGTCTGATAATGCTGAAGCGCAAGGATAGTAGTTGGAACCAATATCGCAACCTGCTTGCCGCCAAGCACCGCCTTGTATGCGGCACGAAGCGCAACCTCGGTCTTTCCGAAGCCAACATCGCCGCAAAGAAGTCTGTCCATCGGAGTCGGCTTCATCATATCTTCCTTTATATCGGCGATCGCATCAAGCTGTGCCTCTGTTTCCTCATAATCAAACGCCGCCTCAAAGTCACCCTGAAGATCGTCATCGGCAGGAAACGCAAAGCCCTGCCTTCTTGAACGCTCGGCATAGAGCTTGATAAGATCCTTTGCGATATCCTTTGCCGCCGCCTTTGCTCTCGCCTTTGTCCTGCCCCATTCACCCGTACTGAACTTTGAAAGCTTTATGAGTCCGTCGTCGGAGTGCGCGCCGATATATTTCGATACCATATCAAGCTTATCGGTCGGCAAAAGAAGACGGTCGCTTCCCGCATAGTGAATGTCTATATAATCGCGGCTGACACCGTCGACCGAGATATTGCGTATTCCCATATACTGACCTATTCCGTAATTTTCGTGAACAACGTAGTCCCCTACGTCAAGGTCGTTATATGAAAGTATGGTCTGGGTGCCCTTCTTTTTCTTCTTGCTGCGCTTGAGCTTTGATGCAGCGGAAAGAGCATTGTCACGGCTCTCGGGATTAGTTGAAAGTATTGCTATTCTCGGAGAGGTGAGCTCGTATCCCTTTATAAAATGACGGTAAACAATATTTATCGCCTGCTTTGTAAGCCCTTCCTCCGTATATCCGTCCTCACGGCTTGAAACGACCGCTGTATATCCCTTGTCAGCAAGCAGCTCGCAAAGATTTTTTGCGGCAGTTTCATTTTCCGCAGTGACGGCAATTCTGTATCCGCCTCTCTTGTAGCCTTCAATATCATCGCAAAGAAGCGCAAGATTATCGTTATAGGAAACCATATGCTTGCTTCTGAAATTGAACATGGCCGCAAGCTTTCTTCCGCTCATTCCCTGCCCGAGAGAATCAAAGTGAAGAGTGGGACGGGAGCTCAAAAAAAGCTCAAAGGCCGACGCAGGCTTCGAATAATCGGTATATTTCGACGCTATTGTGCCGCTTTCGCAAAGCTCGGTAACGGTCTGATTCATATGCCATTCGGACGCTTTAAGTCTATCGTTTATAGCCGCGGTTCCCCTGAGGAATACGGCAGGCGCACCCTTCAGATAATCGAGAAGCGAGGTGCGCTCGGGATATATCAAGGTCATATATTTATCAAAGAAATTGACATCTGTGCCTCCCTCTATCGCCGATATCTCGGCAGACATCTCAAGGCAGGCCCTCTCGTCCTTGCTCTTTGCAAAATTAGCCTTTATCGCCGCCTTGACTGCCTCTCTCTTCTCTTCATTCGCAAGTATCTCACGAGAGGGATATATCTCTATACTGTTAAGGGTAAGCGTCATTCTCTGCGTCTGAGGATCGAAAAGCTCCATTCGATCTATCTCGTCACCAAAAAGCTCTATTCGAAGAGCCACAGAGCCGCCCCCCTCGTTACCGTCAACGTCTATATAAGAGCTAAAGGGAGGGTATATGTCAACTATACCGCCGCGAAGCGCAAACTGTCCCGCGCCTTCTACCATATCGACACGGGTAAATCCCGCGCTCACAAGGCGTGCCGCAAGTGCCTGCGTATCAAGACAAGGCTCGCCGTACTCAATATGGATACGGTTGCTTGCCAGAACCTCGGGAGGCATAGTATATCCAAGAGCGCAATCGGGAGTCGTTACTATAGCATCGTATGCCTTATCAAGGATCCCACACAAGACTTTAAGCCTCTCATGCTCGTACTCATGGGAGGCAATTATATTATAAAGTGTAAGGTCTCTTCCTACGAAAAATCCCGTACGTATTCCGTACTGCTCAAGGAATATTTTAAGTCTTACGCATTCCTTTTCCTCGGGACAGATAAGAAGTGCGGGCGCTTGCACGATGGGCTCTTTTGCCCTATTTTTTGTCAGATCCTCGATAAGAGAAACGTAGCAGGCATCAGCCGCGCCCTCGCAAAGACCCGTCAGAAGTATGGGCTGAGGATTTGCCGCCGAGGACTGCGCCGAAAGAGCCTTAAGCAGCTGCTTGTACTCCCCGTCCTGACGAATGGAATCTGTTAAAATATTAAAGCTCATTCTATCTCCAAAATCAAAATTCAAAAATCAGGCTTGGTCCATCTTTGCACCGTTGCATATCTGCATAGCGCCGTCTATATCTCCTGCGACCATCTTTTCGATGCCCTCGTATACGACTCCAAAGACCTCAAATAATATCTTTTTGTCCTTGTCCGAGAACTCTCCAAGCACCCAATCGACCATATCGTAATCGGGGTGAGGCTTTTTGCCGACACCAATGCGAAGTCTTGGGAAGGTATCCTTGCCAAATCTCGTTATTATCGAACGAAGTCCCTTTTGCCCGCCGTCGCTTCCGCTTTTTCTCACTCTCATTCTTCCAACGTCAAGATTTACGTCGTCGGAAATCACTATTATATTTTCTATCGGTATCTTGTAAAAATTTGCCGCCTCTATAACGGCGTCGCCCGAGGCGTTCATCATAGTCTGAGGCTTCATAAGAAGTACCCTCTTGCCTCCAAGCTTCGCCTCTCCGACAAGAGCCTTGAATTTGGAACGGTCGACCGAAACTCCGCATTTTTGCGAAATATAATCCATAGCCAAGAATCCTGCATTGTGTCTGGTATGAAAATATTTATTTCCGGGATTTCCAAGTCCCACCACAAGATGAGTGATAGGCTCGCGCGAAAGCTCGGAGCTTTCCTTTTCAAGCTTTTTGAAAATATCAAATATGTTTGCCATTATGCCCCTCTTTATCATAAGAAAATCGCGCAACGCAAGACGCACCGAAAGTTCCCCCTCCGGTGTATGACAAGATGCGCTATTTGACTAAAATATAGACTATGTTTACAATTATACAACCGAGAGGGCTGAAAATCAATAATATTTGTGCACATTCCACCTTGTTCACAAAAAGTTTACATATAATAATAGGTATAAATTTCCTCTTTTGTATGTTATTTTATATAAAAGTATGGTATAATATTTGTTGCTCTGTGACGTGTTGCGTCGCAGCCCCCCAATATGTCAAAAAAATTTATTGTTTAATATGGAGGATTTACCAATGGCAAAAAAGTATTGTTACCTCTTTACAGAAGGTAATGCAAACATGCGTGAGCTCCTCGGCGGTAAGGGTGCAAACCTTGCTGAAATGACCAACATCGGTCTTCCCGTTCCCCAGGGCTTTACCATCTCTACCGAGGCTTGTACTCAGTACTATGAGGACGGCCGCAAGATCAATCCCGAGATCATGGCAGAGATCAGCGAGTACATTACAAAGATGGAGGAGGTTACCGGCAAGAAGTTCGGCGATAAGGAGAACCCCCTTCTCGTTTCGGTTCGTTCGGGTGCGCGTGCATCGATGCCCGGTATGATGGATACCATTCTTAACCTCGGTCTTAACGAAGAAGTTGTTGAGGTTATGGCTAAGAAGTCGGGTAACGCTCGTTGGGCTTACGACTGCTACAGAAGATTTATTCAGATGTATTCCGACGTTGTTATGGAAGTTGGAAAGAAATACTTTGAACAGCTCATCGACAAGATGAAAGAAGAAAAGGGTGTAACTCAGGACGTTGAACTCACAGCTGAAGACCTTAAGGAACTCGCAGGTCAGTTCAAGGCTGAATACAAATCCAAGATCGGTTCCGACTTCCCCACCGATCCCAAAGAGCAGCTTATTGATAAAATGAAGGAAGAAAAGGGTGTTACCCTTGACGTTGAGCTTACCGCTGACGACCTCAAGACCCTTGCTAATCAGTTCAAGGCTGAGTACAAGTCCAAGATCGGTACCGACTTCCCCTCTGATCCTAAGGAGCAGCTCATCGGCGCTGTTAAGGCAGTTTTCCGTTCCTGGGACAACCCCAGAGCTAACGTTTACAGACGTGACAATGATATTCCCTACTCATGGGGTACTGCCGTTAACGTACAGATGATGGCATTTGGTAACATGGGTGACGATTGCGGTACCGGTGTTGCTTTCACACGTG
>JAZNES010000061.1:0-2395 GCA_045588755.1 Eubacteriales bacterium
CCCTACAATGAACAAATAACGTTTCAAACTCACCGACAAATCAAAATTTGAAATATAATCCGAGCCACTTGTAAAAAGCGTCTTGAAATGATATAATTATTTATACTAAGAATATCGGAGGGCAGAGGGTGGATTTTACTGTTACAAAGGACAATGCCGAGATGACCGTACTTGACTTTTTGCTAAGGAGAGTCGGGATTTCGAGAGCAATGCTGAGGCATCTTAAGGCAATAGAAAACGGGATTACCGTCGACGGCGAGCACGTCACAGTCAGAAGAATACTCAAAGAGGGAGAATGTCTCTCTATAAAAAGCGAGGATATTGCTCCGTCTGAGAGAATATCCCCCTGCGAGATCGATGTTCCGATAGTCTTTGAGGACGCCCAGATCGTTATTCCGAACAAGCCCCCGTTTATGCCGACCCACCCCTCTCACAACCATGCCGACGATACGCTTGCAAACGCTTTGGCATATCGCTACCGAGAAGAAGACAGACCTTTCGTTTTCCGACCTGTCAACAGACTTGACAGAAATACGAGCGGTCTTGTTCTTGTCGCGAAGAGTCGCATATCTGCCTCGAAGCTCTTTTCCTCGATGCAACGGGGAGAGATAGAAAAAGAATATATAGCAGTGCTTTGCGGTATTCCCACACAGAAAGAGGGAATAATAGAAACGTATATAAAAAGACGTGACGAGAGCATTATTCTCAGAAGTGTCTGCGCCGAGGGCGAGGGCGGAGAGATAGCGAAGAGCCGATACAGAGTCCTTTTTGCCGACGCGGAGAAGGGCTGTTCTGTTGTTCTTGCCTCGCCGATAACGGGAAGGACACATCAGCTTCGCGTCCATTTTGCCCATATAGGCGCACCTATCGTTGGCGACGAGCTTTACGGCGAGGAAACTCCCTTGATAAACAGACACGCGCTCCACGCATACAAGCTTTCCTTTGAACACCCCGAGAGCAAGGAAAAAATGAATGTTCTCGCAGATCTTCCCGACGATATGAAACTGCTCATATTCGATATGTTCGGCGAAAGGGAAGAGCTTACCAAGATTTTTGAATAAAGCTAAATTGGGATTTATAGGTGAGACGTTAATTCGAGTTCGTAGGGCGGGGGCTTGCTCCCGCCGTGAAAAATGTCTGTAATTATCGCAACGGCGGGAGCAAGCCCCCGCCCTACAATGAACAAATAACGTTTCAAACTCATCGACAAATCAAAATTTGAAAACCAATAAGGATAAAGTATGAGAAGAACAAAGGGCAACAAAATCGGAAAATTTATTGTTGGCTTGCCGAGGACTGTAAAGATTTTTTACGTGCTCGGCTTTGTTAGCATATTTTTGCTCTCTGCATATATTGTTAGCGAGTCCTTTGCCGACTTTTTTAACCGTTACGTGTCATCGGCGGTGAGAATGGTCCTTGCAAGGATTTCTGACCTTGTGCCTTTTTCTCTTGCTGAATTTTTCGTTATTCTTCTGCCCCTTCTTTTTATTTTGGCGGCTCTTTGGGCATCGTCAAGATTTTCGTCGAGCTGGCGGCAGGTGGGAGTTTTTTGCGCCTCTCTTTTATCGGTGGCATCACTCTTCTTTTCGGTCTATGTTTTCGGATTTGCCTCGGGCTATCACGGCGCGCCTCTTGACCAAAAGCTCGGTATAGAACGAAAGGAAAGCACGCCCGAGGAGCTTTACGCTACTGCAAATAAGGTCCTCTCTCTCCTTAACGCCGAGGCGGAGAATATTATCTACAGAGCCGATGGCTTTTCGGTAATGCCCTATACCTACGAAGAGATGAACGACAAGCTTATGGAGTCCTATTCAGAGCTTTGCGGCGAGTACGGATTTATAAGTCCTCTCAAAAGTCGGATAAAGCCCGTTATGTTAAGTAAGGCGATGTCCTATTCTCATATAACGGGGATCTATTCCTTCTTTACAGGGGAGGCAAATATCAATATTGATTTTCCCGATTATACCCTTCCGTACACCGCGGCGCACGAGCTTGCGCATCAGCGGGGAATATCGAGAGAGGACGAGGCGAATTTTATTGCATATCTGGTCTGCATATCGTCGGAGGACTCCTATATAAGATACAGCGGATACCTTAATATGTACGAATATCTTCTGAATGCCCTTTGGAGTGCCGACAGAGAGCTTTACTCAAAGTCTTTTGATCCTCTTTCTCGTGACGTGCTTGACGAGATGGCGGCATATTCCGTCTTCTTTTCAAAATACGAGGGCTCGGCAGCCTCGACTGTTTCGGGAGCTGTCAACGACGCCTTCCTGACGATACAGGGAGCAGGCGGGACAGCGAGCTACGGCATGGTGGTCGACCTCGCCGTCGGGTATTATAAAAATAGGTAAATTGGGATTTATCGAATATTTAGTTTGCGTTAAGAAAAACG
>JAZNES010000062.1:0-5204 GCA_045588755.1 Eubacteriales bacterium
TATAAAGCGAAACGTCGGTGAAAACTTCGATAGAGGAAAGGGCAGATACGTCGAATGCCTGAGCAACGTTGGTGACGATCTTGTTGACCTGACCCATACTTCCGATACCGAAGGAAGCGAGCATTGTGAAGATACAGAAAAGAACTGCGAGGATCTTACCGGGCTTTTTGAGAGTAGCTTCGCCGTGGCCGTCCTTGTAGGAGTAATTACCCATACCGTCCTGGAGGTAGTACATTGCACGGCCGGACCATTCGCCTTCGCTGTTTTTGCGTCTGAAATAAATACCGAGAACGTTTTCAGCGTAGTTTGTCATCATTCCGAAGAATGCGGCAACCCACATCCAGAATACAGCACCCGCACCGCGTATACAGATAGCGGCAGCAACACCTGCGATATTACCTGTACCGACCGTTGCGGCAAGAGCCGTACAAAGCGCCTGGAAGGGAGAGATAACACCCTTTTCCTTACGGTGCTTAATAACATTTTTTGTAAACAAGCTACCGATAGTATTCTTCCACCAGAGCTTAAGGTGTGTGATCTGAAAGACCTTTGTACTGAGTGTTACGATAATGCCTGTGCCGATAAGAAGCGCAAGGCCAAAAATTCCCCATACCACTCCATTGATGCTGCCGTTTATTTCGGCAACCTTCGCAAGAAATTGTTCCATTGTTTTCCTCCACAGAAAAAATATAAAATTAAAATAAAAAAGACTGCGCCAAACAAAGCACAGTCTGCCAAATGCAAAAAAGAAAAAAGATATACCTAAAAAAGTATTGTACTTTGTCCTTTTGCCTGAGAGATTAGCGCTTTGCGCTTTGCACCTTCGGCACTCAATTTAATGAGATTCTCCAAAGTTCCGTCAGATCGCAGTCCTCATTCCTTTCGGAACACCTGAGAGTGTTACTCCTTCGGTCGCTTTCGCATTTCCTGCAATCGTCACACAGAAATCAATATATCGGTATTTTACTACTTATTTCCCGTTTTGTCAAGGGTTTTCCACAAATTTCTTTATTTTATATCTATTGCCTTTTTCGGAGATTGGTGATATAATGAATTTAATAAAACTTAAGGAAGGTACTTTTATGTATAACGAATGGTCACTTGACATATTTTACAAAGGAATCGACGATCCCTCACTTGAGAGGGATATCGCAAGAGCTGAAGAACTCATAGTCGAATATAATGCCGCCGCAGGCAAGCTCTCTGCCGACGATCCCACGGGATCTTTGCGCAATATGGTAGAGATTGAAGAGGGGCTTACTGTTCTGATATCCAAACTCTTCGGATATTTCAGCCTCAGACGCTCAGCAAACAGTGCCGATATAGATGCCGCTAAATATCTTACAAGGCTTCAGACGCTTCTTACAGGAACAACGGGCGCATCGGTAGCATTTCAGAAATTTGTCGGCAGCCTTGACGATCTTGAGGGCGTAATTTCACAGGACGAGCTTCTGCGTGAGTATAAGTTTTATTTCGAAGAAACGAAAAAAACCGCGGAACATAAGCTCGGCGACGAGGCTGAGATAGTATTCGCAAGAATGAACCTCTCGGGCGGAAGAGCCTGGGGCGATCTTTTCTCGCATCTGACCTCAACCGTCAGTGTTGATTATAACGGAGATAAGGTATCTCTTTCCTATATTCGCGGTCTTGCCGATAACGATAGCGCAGAGGTGCGCAAGGCGGCATACGAGGCAGAGCTTGCTTGCTACGAAAAGATAAAAGATTCGATAGCATATGCTCTTAATAGTATTAAGGCTCAGGTGAATCTTGAGGCAGAGCTTCGCGGATATGAGAATCCTCTTGCTATGACGCTTGAGCAATCGAGAATGAAAAAGGAAACTCTTGACGCAATGTTTGAGGCTATGCGCGAGGCTATGCCTAAATTCAGAGAATACCTGAAGCACAAAGCAAAGCTCCTTGGATATGAAAACGGACTTCCCTGGTACGAGATACTCGCACCTATGGGCAAGGCAGACAGCACGTCTTATACCGTAGAAGAGGCTCACAAATATCTTGTCGAAAGATTTAACACCTTTGCTCCCGACCTTGCAGAAATGGTAGACACGGCATTCCGTGACGAATGGATAGACTTCTATCCGAGAAACGGCAAGGTAGGCGGCGCGTTCTGCTCAAATCAGCCCTTTATAAAGGAGAGCCGTATTCTTACCAATTTCTCAGGCAGCTTTGGTTCGGTCGTCACATTGGCGCACGAGCTCGGACACGCATACCACGGCAAACAGATCGAATCCCACAGACCCTTGAATATGGGCTATTCTATGCCTGTAGCCGAGACCGCATCAAACTTCAACGAGCTTATTATAGTCAATAATGCTATCGAGAACGCGAGCGGAGAGGAAAAGATACAGCTCCTTGAAAGCCAGATACAAGACCTTACGCAGATAATCGTTGACATATATTCCCGTTTCTTGTTCGAGGACGAGGTCATAAAGAGAAGAAAGGACACCTTCCTCTTTGCAGACGATCTCAAGAATATTATGCTGAATGCACAGAAAGAGGCATTCGGAGACGGACTCGATCCCGATTTTCTCCACCCGTATATGTGGTGCTGCAAGAGCCATTACTACCGCGCAGGACTCAGCTATTATAACTTCCCTTACGCCTTCGGCGGACTTTTCTCCCGCGGTCTTTACGCAAAATATCTTGAAGAGGGCGAGAGCTTCCTGCCTAAGTACCGTGAGCTTTTGAAGGCAACGACAGTCGGAAACGTCGAGGACGTCGCAAAAATAGCCGACATAGACCTTTGCGAGCCTGACTTCTGGCGTAAGAGCCTTGCAACTATTACAGATCAGATAGACCTCTTTATCGCAGAAACAAGTAAATAAAACAATAAAAAACAAGCAGATACGCCTCGGCGCATCTGCTTGTTTTTTGATCAATCATCAATTTCTATAATTATATCTCCGGTGGAGGTCCTCACCTCACAATACCCGCCCTCTGTACTCCTCGGCACACGGATCTTTCCCGTATTAGTCGAGGTTATAAACGTCTTAGCGGTAAGAAGTTCGCCCTTCACGTCACCCGTTGAGGTCTTTATAAACATCTCCCCAGCGTCGCAGTCTTCAAAGCGTACGTCACCCGTGCTTCGCTCGACGGAGAATTTTTCCTCGACAGTAACGTTTTCAAAAGATATATCTCCCGTATCTCCTGTCGAAGAAAAGCTCTTGCATCTGACATTTTCAAGCTCGGTATCTCCCGTAGTAACGGTAATCTTAAATTCACCCGAGCAAGCAATGTTATCAGCCTCTATATCTCCCGTCGAAACAGAAAGCTCCACAGCCTCTGCCGAAACGCCCGCAAGAGAAATATGTCCCGTGCTTGCGCTTATTTTGATAGCCCCCTCAGCCGAGGCATAGCAATCAACGTGCCCCGTGCTGAGTGAGACATCAATACTGTCAAACTTAAGCTCCTTTGCTATTTCCACTTCCCCCGTACTGTTTGTTATTACCAACGAGCCGTATTCCCTCTCGGGCAGATAAAGCGTCATCTTTGGCGTGCCGAAATTTATACCTATAAGCTCGTACCATTTTCTTTCATCAGTCGATTGTACCGTAAGGATAGCGTCCTTAAGCTCGACTGAATGTCTGATCTTTTGCTCTTCATAGCAAACGAGCTTTGTTTTCCCGTCAGTTGAAGGAAGAACATCAATATCTGTAGTCTTTGCATCAACAGATATATTTCTGATCTCTTCATCAAACTCATAGGTGTTGGTTTCATATTTTACAGTGCTTAATTTTCTGAAATCCCAATTATTTGCCGTCATTACAACAACAAAGATAAGCGCCCCAAACAAAATAAGGGCAGACGCTACGATTATCCATACCTTGACCGCAGTACTCATTTATGCCTCCTCCTTCTTTATAAAAGATTTTTTAATAGATAAAGCTATTTTTTTAGTAAGCCGCAAGGTTGCCTTCGTCGCCGCTTTGCAACCCAAAAACATAAATATAGCCAATCCCGCGCACACAATGCCCGCCCCCATTATCAAAAGCCCCGTAAGTCCGTTTCCGAGTATCGAAAATACTGCTCCCGATGCAATACCGCCGATAAAGCAAGCTGCAAGTGAGCCAAAGACCGACCACAAGGAAACGATCACCGACCAAGCCACAACGTAGAGTGAGATAAATACGGCAAACGCCGCGAGCAAAAGAGGAAGCCATATCGGTGAACCGAGAACTAAAAGCACTATCTCCCACACCTTTATCTTTCTTTTGGGTTTTATCTTATCCTTTACTATCTTGACAAGAGGCGTTTCCTCCAATATCTGCGTCACGATATCGTCTATCGAACCTATATCGCGTACAGCCTCCTCCTCCGAAAGACCTTCTTCAATTCTATCGTCTATCATTTCGCTGTAAAATTCAAGACGCTCTTGAATATCTTCCTGCGGTATACCCGAAAGCCTATCATTTAATTCTAAAATAAATTCAATCTTGGTCACGGCAGCTTTCCTCCTTAGTCACAAACTGATATATAGCCATTACCTCTTTCCACTCCTCCTTGAATTCCTCTATACGCTTTGCTCCGGCTGAGGTTATACTGTAATATTTTCTGAGTCTGCCGTCGTGCTCTGCACTTCTGACAGTCAGCATTTGCGCAAGCTCTAAGCGTTTCAAGATCGTATACAAGGTCGATTCCGACATTGAGGTGTAAGGCTTCATATCCTTAATTATTTTGTATCCGTAGGACTCGCCATCCTTGATGGCGGCAAGAACACATACGTCTAAAAGTCCACGTTTCAATTGAGCGTCCATATAGATACCTCCCATTACATAATACATCATATCACGAGGTATTGTTTTTGTCAATAGATTTTTCGAAACTTTATAGAAAAAAAATCAGACTGCAATGGGTACTTGCGATAGAGCAGTATAACCTAACAAACAGGAAAAAAGGATAGAGAAATTTCACTTTCTCTATCCTTTTTTGACAAGCACTGCATTTGCGGACACAAATGCTATTTTTAGTTATGAGTTATGAGGCGCGCTTACGCTCACCGTTATGAGTTTGCTCCGCAACCGTTATGATACGATCGCCTTGTTACTTCAAGCTGCACCGAAGGTGCATCATAACTTGCCGAAGGCAATCATAACTCTAAACTCGCCACAGGCGATCATAGTTGGCGACCTGCTCTACGGCAGGCGCGCCAAGAAGTCGGAGGCCAAGCGGTCTTAGGAAGACAAAGG